>NZ_JBDPLX010000049.1:0-1489 GCF_039871815.1 Micromonospora sp. B9E7 | reverse complement strand
GCCTAGTACTCCAGCCGCACCTGGTGAAGTTCGAGTCTTCGCTGGTAGTGGGCTGTTCTGGCGCGGTACTGGTGTCGCCGTCGCCATCGTGACCATCGATGGACGTAGTCGAAGGGTCGGACGGTGGTGATCAGGTGTGCCAGGAGACGTCGGACCTCGCCGAGGGTGAGAGGAATGAGGTCATCATCGGACTCAGCGCCCCCTTTTTGGCCTGCGCGGCGGTGATGGCGAGGTAGGCGTGGGCGCACAGAACGAGAGTTATGTGCCGGTACCAGGCGTCGTACCGACGCACCTGATAGTGATCGAGGCCGACCTCGGTCTTGGCGGTCTGGAAGCACTCCTCGATCGCCCAACGGGTCCCGGCGACCCGGATCAGCTGCTCGTCTTGGGTGTCCGCGGGGCCGAAGCACAAGTAGTAGGCCAGGTCCGTGGGGTCGGTGATGCTGCGTCGGATCAGCAGCCAGTGGCCGTATCCGTCAACCGTGCCGGGCAGGGAGGCCACGGCCCAGTCGTAGAGTCGTGGTCCCTTGGCGCCGTCGCCGCAACTGCGCCGCTTCCACGCCAGGGCCGGCGCGTTGGCGGCGAGGACGTCCGGGCGGGAGCTGCCCACCGTGGTCGGGACCCGCTGGTTGCAGGGCACGGCAAGCACGTAGCCCATCCGGTGCTGCTGCAGCCAGGTCCGGAACTTCGAGTCCTGCCCGTATGCCTCGTCCGCGGTGACCCACCTCGCCGGCAGGCCGGCGGTGATGGCGCGTTCGAGCATCCGCAGGCCCAGCGCGGGCTTCGTGGCGAACCCGACGTTCGCTGCGATGCCGGCTTCCTCGCGGCGGGCAGCGTCGTCGCACCAGCCACGGGGCAGATACAACTCCCGGTCGATCAGCGTGCGCCCTTGCGGGCTGGCATAGGCCAGGAACACCCCGAGCTGGCAGTTCTCCGTCCGCCCGGCCGTGCCCGAGTACTGTCGCTGCACCCCGGCCGACTTGATGCCCTTCTTCAGGAAGCCGGTCTCGTCGACGATCAGCACCCCGTCGTCGTCGCCGAGGTGCTCGGACACGTAGGCGAACAGGTCATCGCGGACCGCGTCCGGGTCCCACGCCGACCGGTTAAGCAGCCGCTGCATCCGATCCGGCGTCGCGTCGCCCGCGGCCTCGGCCAGGGTCCAGCCGTTCTTGCTGGCCAGGGGTGACAACAACCCGACCAGGTAGGTCAGCGCCTGCCGGCGCGGCTCCGCCCGCCCGAACCGGTGCGCGAACCGCGCCAACAGATCATCCAGGCCCGCCCGCCAGCCCACAATCTCATCGATCAACACAAGCACGTGAGCCTGCCCGCACTGCGACTGGCCACATCAGACAGACAGTGCGACCACGCAAACCGCCGATCGAATAGCATCGACATTCGCAGCTGCGTGGCGGGCTCAACTCCGACATCGATCATTCCGATGAGCTGCTGAAACTTCAGATGAGGCAACTACGGCTGGAGTACTAGTACG
>NZ_JBDPLX010000048.1:0-1537 GCF_039871815.1 Micromonospora sp. B9E7 | reverse complement strand
CCTTGACCCCCAGGCAACCAACACGGCTCTCTGACCTGCCGCCGTTCCCGGGCTAAGCTGCTGCGACGATCCTCAGCCGTGCATGTTTGTCCACCGGCGTCCGTCGTGGTCGTCACTCAGTTAGTCACCCGCTCGGGACGAGCATCCTTCTTGCCGCTAGTGCTAGGGCGTTCGAGCGTGCTGCTTGAGGAACTCCCGGAAAAATTGGCAGAGCTTCGAGACAGCCAGCACGTGGTCGGCATCGCTTGTTAAGCGGTCCTCGGTAGCACCATCACCGAAGGTCTCCGCTAGCACCAGGGATGAGAAGGCAAGGCTGCTGCCACGATGGCGGGCGGTCATCCACTCTTGGAACGCCGCCAGCTCGCCCTGACCGCGCGCCAAGGCGAATCCCGTCAGCATGGAGCACGCGCGGTCATACCTTGGCCTTCCGACGTACATGCCCAGTCGGTGATCCATGTGCCACAAGAACTCGTCCCAGCTCACTCCGGGATTCTCTCTGACGACCGCTTCGGTGTGAAGGAACTATCACACGATGCTGAGCTGCGGGGTTGGCGGTGGTGAGCTGGTTCAACGGTCCGCGAGTGTCCAAAGGCGTCCACCCCTGTCCGCGTCGATCGTCACTCAGTTGGTCACCCAGCATCGACTGTCAAGCGCTCACCATCTGCGGAAATTGCACATGTCCCTGATCGCTTGCTGGATAAGATCCCAGGTCTTCTGAATATCAACTCTCCCGTTTGCCGCACCCGAATAGCGTGAAGTGTCCCGCATCAGGAGAACCGCGCCAATCCACGCCGTTATGACACCTAGCACCATGGCAACAAACAGCATTATTATGATTGGCACAAGAATATTCGGCGCAACACCGAGGCGAGCAAGCACCATCAGTACCAGCGTTACCGGAAAGAGCAGAGCGAGGCGCATCCCTCTCACAAACAAGCGGTATCGGTACGACTGCACTATTGCAGACATATTGGGACTATCCAAGGGATTCTCCATTCCGGTCCCAAGCACTCGCAAACACAGTCGCACGCAGAGTCAACGGATGCGCCATCCCGTCTGCCGCCGACCCGCCCTCCTGGGGAGCGGGCCACCGCCCGGCCCGCCACGTCAAGCGGACCTTGACGCACGTACGGACGCTGGCGGGCCGGGCGGTGGTCTGCTCGGCTCGCCCGGATCGACGGCTGACGGGATGGCCCAGCGCAACCGCCCACGGACCGCGACCCGCCGACGGACCCCCGGCCATCTCGGAGTCGTTGCGCCCCCGCCGGAGGCGCGGTAACCGCGACCAGCTCGCCGCCGCGACCCGCCGCGCAGACCCGGCGTGCCCTTCCCCGCGCCGCGCCGCTCGGGCGCGGCCCGGCCGGCTGCCGGCTCACAAGCCTCAACCACTTCGCCGCTTACCGTCAGCGGCGGCCCCCGGGCTTCCCGCCCTCCGCGCCAGCCGCCGGGCGTTCTGCGTGGCCGGCGTGGAGCGACAGCGGAGCGTCGGCCGCGCGCCCAGGCGGCGGCGCGTGCGGCCCGTCTCGGGCCGCCTTGA
>NZ_JBDPLX010000047.1:0-2004 GCF_039871815.1 Micromonospora sp. B9E7 | reverse complement strand
ACAGCCCGGGTTCGTTATGTAGATGACCGCTGATGTAGACGGTGGTTGGCGCCGTGCCCGGGTGTCGTGGGTGCCTTGCAGCATCACCTTGGCATGCTGTGGTCGTGGAGGTCTCCGAGGTTGAGGTGCGGGACGAGGTCGGAGCCGACTATCTGCCGCATTTGATGGATTTATTCGCTTCTGCCTGGTGGACAGCCGGCCCGACCGTCAGCGACGTAACGCGGATACTGGCCGCGTCTGACCTCGTCGTTGCGCTAATTCACCGGCGGTCAGGGCGGTTGGTCGGCTTCGCGCGTGTGATCACGGACGAGGTGTACCTGGCAGTCGTGCTCGACGTGATTGTCGCGCCTGGGTCGAGGGGATCTGGCCTGGGTGCGATGCTGATGGACGCCATCGTCGGGCATCCTCGTCTTGCCGCCGTGCGCAGCATCGAGCTCGTCTGCCAGCCGGACCTGATGCCGTTTTACCGGCGTTGGGGCTTCAGCGAGCAGGTTGGCAGGTCCCGGCTGATGCGAAGAACCTCGGATCCGCTGCTGAGCGGCACCTGAGACGGCGGCCCGGGCGATGAGTTCAGCCTGGTCCGGGGTGGTCGGCGTGTCTGCGGGCAGGGAGACGGCCGCCGGTTGATCATGCACTGTTTGTGAAGACGAGTGAAGATCGTGCGGCGGCCGCTGAGCACAGCGTAGACGCCGAGAGTTGGTTGGCGGTGTTCGACACCGAGTTCGCGTGGATCGCGGGCAGGTTCTCCCGGGTGGAGCCGCGCCGACAGGCCAGGTCGTTCCTGCTCGGGTTGCTGTCGGATGTGGACACGCGGTCGTGTTGGCAGTTGGCCGAGCAGGCCGGCCACGCGTCGCCGCATGCGATGCAGCGGCTGCTGGGCGAGGCGGTCTGGGACGCCGACGCGGTCCGTGACGACGTGTGCGGCTACGTGATCGACGCGTTGGGCGATTCGGCCGGGGTGCTGATCCTTGATGACACCGGTGACTTGAAGAAGGGGGTGCATACCGTCGGGGTGCAGCGGCAGTACACCGGGACCGCAGGGCGAGTGGAAAACGCGCAGGTCGCCGTCTACCTCGCCTATGCCGCGCCCGGCGGATACACGTTGATCGACCGGGAGGTCTACCTGCCCAAGGCATGGACCGGCGACCCCGATCGGTGCGCCGCCGCCGGCATCCCCGATGACGTCGAGTTCGCCACGAAGCTCGTCCTGGCCCGGCGGATGCTCACCCGCGCCCTCGACGCGAACATGCCCGCAGCGTGGGCCACCGCAGACGAGGCCTACGGCGGTGACCGGCATCTCCGCCGCGACCTGCAAGACCACGGGATCGGCTACGTCCTGGCGGTCGCGAAGAGCCACCGGGTCACTGCCCGCCCGACCGACGGCCCGGTCCGCGCTGACCGGCTCGCCGCCGACCTACCGACCCGAGCGTGGAACCGCCTGTCCGCCGGTGCCGGATCCAAAGGCGCCCGCGACTACGACTGGGCCTGGATCAGCATCACCCCACCCGCAGACGAGACTGCCGGCCACCACTGGCTGCTGATCCGCCGCCGCATCAGCGACGGCGAGTTGGCGTTCTACCGCTGCTGGTTGCCCCAACCAGTACCGCTGCGCATGCTGGTCCAGGTGGCCGGGACCCGATGGTCGATCGAGACCTGCTTCCAGACCGGCAAGACCCTCGGCCTGGACGAACCGCAGGTCCGCCGCTGGCACGCCTGGCATCGCCACGTCACCCTCGTCATGCTCGCCCAGGCCATCCTGACGGTGATCGCCGCCCGTGAACGCCGCGACCACGAAGCGGCCGATCGGACCCTCATCCCGCTGACCCTGCCCGAAATTCGCCGCCTCTTCGCGAGGCTGATCGCCAACACCGTCCACCCGATCAGCCACTGGCTGACCTGGTCACATTGGCGACGCCAACGCCAAGCACGGGCCCGGACCAGCCACTACCGCCGCCACACCCAGCCAACCCATCAACCGGCATCTACATAACAAACCCGGGCTGC
>NZ_JBDPLX010000046.1:0-2856 GCF_039871815.1 Micromonospora sp. B9E7 | reverse complement strand
CACCCTGACCACCAGAACCCCACACCCCAGAGATCGACGAGAACACCACAAACGCATCCAGACCATCACCCAACAACTCGTCCAGATGCACCGCACCAGCCGTCTTCCCGGACACCACCTCGTCCCACGTCTCGGGTGTGGTCTCGGTCAGCAACGCGGAGCGCTCCACGCCGGCGGCATGCACCACCGCTCGCACCGGAGAGTCCAGGCCGTCGAGCAGGGCCCGAACCGCGTCACGGTCGCCCGTGTCACACGCCGCGACGGTCACCCGCGCGCCGGCGGCCTCGACCGCAGTAGCCACATCGGCCGCGCCTGCGGCCTGCGGGCCGCGCCGCGACACCAGCACCACGTGCTCGGCACCGTGCGTGGCAGCCCAGACCGCGACGCGACCGCCCAGCGAGCCCGTGCCGCCGGTCACCAGGACCGTCCCGGACGGCGACCAACCCGGCTGGTCGCTGACTGCGGCGGACGAGCGCACCAACCGCCGCACGTACACACCCGAGGACCGCACCGCGACCTGGTCCTCGACACCAAAGCCACCGGCCAGCACCCGCACGAGACGGGCACCCACCCGCGCATCGCAGCCGGCGGGGACATCGACCAGACCACCCCACAGATGCGGCAACTCCAGACCCACCACCCGACCCAGACCCCACACCGCCGACACCGCCGGCGACACCACATCCGCACGCCCCACCGACACCCCACCCGCCGTCGCCACCCACAACGGAGCAGCGACGTCCGCGCCGGCGAGCTGCTGGACCACGGTGAGCAGTTCGGCTCCGGAGTCGGGTACGGCGACGATGCCGGCGATCGGTGCGGGCAGGTCGGTTGCGTCGTGAGCGTGGAGCACGTCGGCTCCGGCCTCGGCGAGTGTCCTCGCGAGGGAGCCGACGAGGTTCTCGTCGGTGGGTTCGGCACCGACGATCAGCCAGTTGCCGTCGAGGGTGTCGGCGGTGTCGCCGGTGACCGGACGCCAGGTGGTCCGGTAGCGCCAGCCGTCGACCACTTCGGAGTCCTGGCGCGTGCGGCGCCATTGGGCCAGCGCGGGGACCAGGTCACCCGCGCTGTCCGCGGTGATGCCCAGCCGGGCCAGGTCGCCGTCCTCGACGGCGGCCCAGAAGTCGGCGTCGGCCGGCTCGCCGGCGGCGGTCTCGGCGACCGGTTCGGGAGTACTCGGCCAGTAGCGCTCGTGTTGGAAGGCGTAGGTGGGCAGGTCGATCAGCCGCCCGCCGGTCAGGCACGGCGTCCAGTCCACCGCGACGCCACGCACGAAGACCTGCGCGAGAGCGGTCAGCAACGTGGCAGGTTGGTCCCGGTCAGCGCGCTGCACGGGTACGAACACCGCATCCGTCACACAGTCCGCACCCATCGCCGACAGGACCCCGTCCGGGCCGATCTCCACGAACGTGGCGACACCGAGGCTCTCCAGGGTGGTGATCCCGTCGGCGAACCGCACCGCCTCGCGCACGTGCCGCACCCAGTAGCCGGCGTCCTGCGTCTCGGCGACCTGCCCGGTCACGTTCGACACCACCGGGATACGCGGCGACTCGTAGGACAACCCAGCCGCGATCGACGCGAACTCGGCCAGCATCGGCTCCATCAGCACCGAGTGGAACGCATGACTCACCCGCAACCGCTTCGACTTCTCGAAGTGCGCCGCGACCGCCGAGACCTCGTCGACGGCACCGGACAGCACCACCGAGCGCGGGCCGTTGATCGCGGCGACGGAAACACCGTCGGTCAGCAGCGGCAGCACCTCGGTCTCGGTGGCGCGAACCGCCACCATGACCCCACCCGCCGGGAGTGCCTGCATCAGGCGACCCCGGGCGGTGACCAACGTCGCCGCGTCGGCCAGGGACAGCACCCCGGCGACATGCGCGGCGGCGATCTCACCGATCGAGTGCCCCACCAGGAAGTCCGGCCTGACCCCGAACGACTCGACCAGCCGGAACAACGCCACCTCGACGGCGAACAACGCCGACTGCGTGTAGACCGTCTGGTCCAGGGCCTTCGCGTCGTCCGCGATCACGTCCTTGATCGGCCGATCAAGATGGAGGTCCAGCTGGGCACAGACGGCGTCGAACGCCTCCGCGTACACCGGGAACGTCTCGTAGAGGTCCCGGCCCATACCCGGCCGCTGCGATCCCTGGCCGGAGAAGACGAACGCGGTGCGCCCACCCTGCGCGGTGCCGGTGACCAGGCCGGGAGCCGTGGCTCCTGCGGCGAGGGCAGTCAGCGCAGCCTGCCGATCCGTGCCCAGGACGACGGCCCGGTGGGCGAGGGTGGCGCGGACGGCCAGCGAACGCCCGACGTCTGCCGGGTCGGTTTCGGGCCGCTCGTCGAGGTGGTGGGTGAGTCGGTTGGCTTGGGCGCGCAGGGCGTCGTCACTGCGGGCGGAGATCAGCCACGGCACCAGCGCGCTCGGCTCGGTGGCCGTCGGCCCGCTCGGCTCGGTGACCGGTGGGTTGACTGGTTCGGTGGCCGGTGGTTCTTCGATGATGAGGTGGGCGTTGGTGCCGGAGAACCCGAACGAGGACACCCCGGCGCGCCGGGGTCGACCGGTCTGCGGCTGCCACGGGCGGGTCTCGGTCAACAACCGCACCGCACCGGCGGACCAGTCGACCTGCGGAGTCGGCTCGTCCACATGCAACGTCGCCGGCAACACATTGTGCCTGAGGGCCTGGACCATCTTGATCACACCCGCGACACCGGCGGCGGCCTGGGTGTGGCCGATGTTCGACTTCACCGACCCCAACCACAACGGCTCATCACCGGGACGGTCCTGCCCATACGTGGCCAACAACGCCTGCGCCTCGATCGGATCACCCAACCGGGTGCCCGTCCCATGCGCCT
>NZ_JBDPLX010000045.1:0-3896 GCF_039871815.1 Micromonospora sp. B9E7 | reverse complement strand
CCACCCCGCCGCACCGCCCCCACCGCACCCGTCGCGTCGATCATGGAGTTGTGGTGGGTGATATGGGCCCCTACGCGGCTTAGGTGAGGCACCACAACTTCATGATCGGCTGAGGTGAGCGGAGCTACAGGTAGTCCTCCGCCTCGTCGCAGACCTTGTCCAGGCCCTTCATCGCCGCGTCGTAGGCGGCCCGGTTGCCCGCCGCCGCCGCTCCCAGCGCGGTCGTCAGCTTGTCCAGGCAGCTCGCGATGACCGTCTTCTGCCGGGCCTGCTCGTCACGGTCGTTGCGGGTGCCGGTCAGATCCTGCTCGGTGTTGGCGAGCTGCTCCTGCATCGTCCGCAGGTCGGTCCGCAGCTTCGTGATCTCGGCGGTGTTGGCGGCGATGGTGTCGTCGCGTTGGCCGACCTGACCGGTGAGACGCCTCTCGGTGCGGTCCAGCTCGTTGTTCTTCGTCACGAACAGCCCGGTCATCACTCCGCTGACGACGAAGAGCAGCGCAGCCACCAGGGCCAGCACCAGCACCGCCCGCCCCCGCCCGGCCGCCGGTGCGCCGGGCGGGCCGTACGGCGGAACCATCCCGGGCGGCGCGGACATCGGCGGCCCGTACCCGGGGCCGGAGACCGGCGGCGCGGACATCGGCGGCGCGGACATCGGCTGGCCGGCGTACGGCGGGGCGCTGGCCGGGTAGCCGGGCGCGCCGCCCTGCGGCACGCCGTACTGCGGGGGCACGGGCGGGTTCGCGGGGTACGGCGGCGGGGCCTGCCCCGGCGCGTACGACTGGGGGGCGGGCTGGGCGACCGGGTGCGGCACGGTCGGGTCGGCGCTGGTCGGCTGCGGAACGGCCTGCTGTGGGACGGTCGGTTCACCGCCGGACGGACCGGCCTGCGCACCGGCGGCGTGGTGTGCCACGGTGCGGTCGGGATCGGCGGGCGGCGGGGTGGTCGGCGGGACGGCCTGCGGCTCGGGCGATGGTTGGGACATCTTCGTTCCTCCAGATGGGCGGTTCCCGCGTCGGCAGGCGCGGTGACGTACTGCGAAGAGACCGCCTGGGGCCGGCTGATCAGCCGGGGTCGGCGATGGCCGGGAGTGGTGCACGCGACCGGCGGCGTCGCCGGTCACCGGTTCAGCAGATCTTGAAACCGTCGCAGGCGACCTTGATCGGTACGGCCAGCCCGATGCCCTCGGCGTTGCGCGCCTTGGCGGTAGCGATGCCGACCACCTCCTTGCTGCCATTGATCACCGGCCCGCCGGAGTTGCCCGGATTGATCGGGGCGTCGAACTGGATCGCCGGCCCGGACCCGCCCTGGGCCGGCCGCAACGCGCTCACCACACCGGTGGTCACGCTGTCCTCCAGGCCGAGCGGAGCGCCGACGACGACGATCTGCTGACCGGACTTCGCCGCCGCGGGCGCGGTGACCAGGCCGCTGAACTTGCCACTGGTGCGTAGGTGCGCCACGTCGTTGGTCTTGTCGACCTTGACGATGGTCGCCGGGAAACGCTGGTTGGTGCGCTCCAGGAACACCTCCCGGCCGCCGCCGTCCCAGACCGCCTCGACGACGTGGAAGTTGGTGAACAGGTTCGTCCCGCCGCCGGCCGCCGGCTTACCCACGGCGAACGCGGTGCCGGTGAACTCACCGGCCCGTACCCGGAACACGCTGGGCAGCACCGCGCTGGCCACCGCCTCCGGGTTGAACGCGGCACCCGCCTGCTTCTCCAACGCCTCCGCGCGCTTGTCCAGGCCGTCGAGGCGGGCGAGGTCGCCGTCCTGGGCCTGCGCCAGCCGGCGGTCGGTGTCGGCGAGCCGGTCGCCGAGCCGGTCGAGTTGGTACGCCTGGAGCCCGACCACCGCCGCGAGCACGACGACGGCCAGCGTGGCGAGCACCGCCGGCCAACGACGGCGGACGGGTCGGACGGCCGCGGGCGGTGCGGCCGGCCAGTGTGCGGGGCCACCGGGGTAGCCGGCGATCGTGGAGGGCGCAGCGCCGGCCGGACCGGGCGACGGATAACCGGCCACGCCCGGAAATCCCGGTGTGGGCGGCGGGTAGCCGGCAGGGCCGGGGGCGGCCGTCGGAGCACCCGGGCCATGGTGCGCGGCGCCGCCGAACGGGGCCGGCGGCGGGCCCCACTGGCCGGTGTTGGGCGGGACGGGCCGCTCGGCGCGGGGTGCGGGGACGGGCCGGGCCGGATCGGTGCCGCCGGACGGGGGCGTGGACCAGGTCGGTCCGACGCCCGGTTGGGGCTCGATGCGCGGTGGCAGTGGGCCGGGCCGACCGGCCATCGACCCGCTCGCGTCGTCGGGCTCGACACCCGCCGGTCGCCCGTCCCCCGAACCGAAGCCAGCCGTCATGATCGTCGTGCCTCTCCCCCGTGGCCTCCGCGCCGCCGTCGACTCGCTGTCGCAATGTGTCGCGGGCCGCGGTGCGATGGAACGTACCTGCGCGATCGGGCTTTGTCTCCCCCAATGTCCGGCATCCGAAGGGACACCTTGTGGACACCTGACCGACACACGCCGGACCGGCTGCACCCGCCGGATCACCGCGCGCACTAGGGTTGTCAGGTGACCGACGAACCACCCCTGCGCCGTCGGCCCACCGAAGACCTTCCGGGAAACGCACCCGAGCACCCGCCGTCGGCCCAGCCGCAGCTGGTGGGCGAGGGGGCCGACCCGGCCGACGGTGGGCCCGTTCCGCTGACCGCCCCGCGTGACGGCACTCCCGAACCGGTGGCCGTCCCGGCCGAGCTGGCCGAGGTGGTGGCCCGCTTCGCGGCCGGCACCGGCCCGGTCGCCCTGGACGCCGAGCGGGCCTCCGGTTACCGCTACAGCCAACGCGCATACCTGGTGCAACTGCGCCGAGCGGGTGCGGGCACGGCGCTGATCGACCCGCTGCCGCTGCCGGACCTCAGCACGCTGGACGCGGCGATCGGCGAGGCCGAGTGGGTCCTCCACGCGGCCAGTCAGGATCTGCCCTGCCTCGCCGAGGTCGGGCTGCGCCCACGCCGGTTGTTCGACACCGAGTTGGCTGCCCGGCTGGCCGGTTTCGAGCGGGTCGGGCTGGCCGCGCTGACCGAGCAGTTGCTCGGGTTCACCCTGGAGAAGCACCATTCGGCCGCCGACTGGTCGAGTCGGCCGCTGCCCGAGTCGTGGTTGACGTACGCCGCTCTCGACGTGGAACTGCTCACCGACCTGCGCGACGCGCTCGACGCCGAGCTGACCCGGCAGGGCAAGTCGGCCTGGGCCGCAGAGGAGTTCGCCGCTCTGGTCCGCACCGGGGCACGCCCGCCGCGGGTCCGCGCCGAGCCCTGGCGGCGCACGTCCGGCATCCACCGGCTGCGCGGGGCCCGGGCCCAGGCCCGGGTCCGCTCGATGTGGTACGCCCGGGACCAGATCGCGGCCCGGCGGGATGCCGCGCCCGGTCGGGTGTTGCCCGACTCGGCGATCATCGCCGCGGCCGAACTGGACCCGAAGGACGAGAAGACCCTGCTGACCCTGCCCGGTTTCGGCGGTCGGTCGGTGCGTCGGCTGGCCCGTACCTGGCTCGCCGCTCTCGACGACGCCCGGCAGCTCACGGAGGATTCGCTGCCGGTCTCCCCGACGGTCGAGGGCCCACCCCCGCCGCACCGGTGGGCTGAGCGCGACCCGGTGGCGGCCGGTCGGCTGGCCCGCTGTCGGGAGGTGGTCATCCGCATCGCGGGCGAGCACAACCTGCCGCCGGAAAACCTGATCACGCCGGATTCGGTTCGTCGGTTGGCCTGGACCCCACCCGAGGTGGTGACCGAGGAGTCGGTCGCGCAGACGCTGCGCGGCCTCAACGCCCGGGAGTGGCAGATCGGTCTGCTCACCCGCGACCTGACCGAAGCCCTGGACCCCACCCCCTAACCCCCACCCACCCCCGAG
>NZ_JBDPLX010000044.1:0-4580 GCF_039871815.1 Micromonospora sp. B9E7 | reverse complement strand
CCCCCACCCCACCCCCACCCCCACCCCACCTTCACCGGGGTCGATCATGGAGTTGTGGTGGGGGACGTATTGCCTTTCCGGGGTTAAAACGCCCACCATAAGTCCATGATCGACGGGGTTGGGCGGCGATCCGGGGGTGGGGCGGCGGGGTGTCCGGTGTGGGACAGCTGGCGGGTTGATCCAGGCGGAAAAGGGGCGGGTCGGACCTCGGCCGTCAGTCCGCCATCGTCACAGTGACCCACTTCGAGCCCTACCCACGGTGTACGGTGGCGCCGTCCGGCAGTGCCGAACGCGGCGAGGCGGCGTCCACCGCCGCGTTGCAGCGGATTGCGGCCCGCGAAACCCGAAACGCGGGCGGCGCGTTACGTTGGACATCCGGACCGTCGGTGCGACGGCGGGGTCGAAAGCGGTCGCTGCCCGGACGCCGGCAGGCCACGAGCAGGAGTGAGGTCGGGGAGAGACGTGCCTAGCAACGCTGGAACCACCCGTCTGGTCATCGTCGAGTCACCGGCGAAGGCCAAGACGATCTCGGGCTACCTTGGCCCGGGGTACGTCGTGGAGGCCAGCTTCGGTCACGTCCGCGACCTGCCGCGCAACGCCGCCGACGTGCCGGCCAAGTACAAGGGCGAGCCCTGGGCCCGGCTCGGGGTGGACGTGGACAACGGCTTCCACGCGCTCTACGTCGTCTCCGCCGACCGCAAGCAGCAGATCAGCAAGCTGGTGAAGCTGGCCAAGGAGGTCGACGAGATCTTCCTGGCGACGGATGAGGACCGCGAGGGCGAGGCGATCGCCTGGCACCTGGTGGAGACGCTCAAGCCCAAGGTCCCGGTCAAGCGGATGGTCTTCCACGAGATCACCAAGCCGGCGATCCAGGCGGCCGTCGCCAACCCTCGGGAGATCGACCGCGACCTGGTCGACGCCCAGGAGGCGCGACGGATCCTCGACCGGCTCTACGGCTACGAGGTCTCGCCGGTGCTGTGGAAGAAGGTCATGCCGAAGCTCTCGGCTGGCCGGGTGCAGTCCGTGGCGACCCGCATCGTGGTCGAGCGGGAACGGCAGCGGATGGCGTTCCGCACCGCCGAATACTGGGACATCCTGGCCACCCTCGCCGTGGCCGACGCCGCCGAGGGCCCGCGCGCGTTCAACGCCACCCTGATCGCGTTGAACGGCGACCGGATCGCCACCGGTAAGGACTTCGAGCCGACCACCGGCAAGGTGAAGCCCGGCGCGGGTGTCGTGCACCTCGACGAGGGTGGCGCCCGTGGGCTGGCGGCCCGACTGGAGGGGCGGCCCTTCACCGTCACCCGGGTCGAGGAGAAGCCCTACCGTCGCCGCCCGTACGCGCCGTTCATCACCTCGACCCTCCAGCAGGAGGCGGCCCGCAAGCTGCGCCTGTCGTCACAGCAGACGATGCGCACCGCCCAGCGGCTGTACGAGAACGGCTACATCACCTATATGCGTACCGACTCGGTGAACCTGTCGGAGACCGCCATCTCGGCGGCCCGCCGACAGATCGTCGAGCTGTACGGCGAGCGCAGCGTGCCGCCGGAGCCGCGTCGCTACACCGGCAAGGTGAAGAACGCGCAGGAGGCACACGAAGCGATCCGCCCGGCGGGGGACAACTTCCGCACCCCGGGCGAGGTCGCCAAGGAGCTGTCGGCCGAGGAGTTCAAGCTCTACGAGCTGATCTGGCGGCGGACCATCGCCTCGCAGATGACCGACGCGGTCGGTTCCAGTGTCTCGGTGCGCATCCGGGCGGTCTCCACCTCGCAGGAGGAAGCCGACTTCGGGGCGACCGGTAAGACGATCACGGACCCGGGCTTCCTGCGCGCGTACGTCGAGTCCAGCGACGACGAGAACGCCGAGGCCGAGGACGCCGAGCGCCGGCTGCCCACCCTGGTCAAGGACCAGCCGCTGACCGCCGACCAGTTGGCCGCGCAGGGCCACCACACCCAGCCGCCGTCGCGCTACACGGAAGCGTCGCTGGTCAAGGCCCTGGAAGAGCTGGGCATCGGCCGCCCGTCCACCTACGCGTCGATCATGCAGACGATCCAGGACCGGGGGTACGTCACCAAGCGCGGCCAGGCGATGATCCCGACCTTCCTGGCCTTCGCGGTGATCGGGTTGATGGAGCGGCACTACCCCCGCCTCATCGACTACGACTTCACCGCCACGATGGAGAACGAGCTGGACGAGATCGCCGGCGGTGACCACGCCGCGGTCGACTTCCTCACCGCGTTCTACTTCGGCAGCTCCAACGGTGCCGGTGACCAGGGCATCGCCCGCTCCGGTGGGCTCAAGAAGCTGGTCACCGAGAACCTCAGCGACATCGACGCCCGCAGCGTCAACTCCATCCCGCTCTTCACCGACGACGACGGCCGTGAGGTCGTCGTCCGGGTCGGCCGGTACGGGCCGTACCTGCAACGGGAGCTGCCCGGCGGCGAGCAGCCGGCACCTGCTGCCGAGGGCGAGGAGGGTGGCACCCAGGGCGACCGGGCGCCGATCCCCGAGGGCCTTGCCCCGGACGAGCTGACCCCGGAGAAGGTGCACGAGCTGTTCCTCGGCGGTAGCGGCGAGCGCAAGCTCGGCGACGACCCGGCCACCGGCGAGCCGATCGTGCTCAAGTCCGGCCGGTTCGGCCCGTACGTCTCCAGTGGCGAGCGGAAGTCGTCGCTGCTGCGTACGCAGACACCCGACTCGCTGACCCTGGAGGAGGCGCTCAAGCTGCTCAGCCTTCCCCGGCTGATCGGTGTCGCGCCGGACGGCGTCGAGGTCTTCGCCAACAACGGTCGCTACGGCCCGTACGTCAAGCGGGGCGAGGAGTTCCGTTCGCTGGAGTCCGAGGACCAGATGTTCACCGTCGGTCTGGACGAGGCGCTGGCCCTGCTGGCCGCTCCGAAGACCCGTGGACGGCGGGCTGCCGCGCCGCCGCTGCGCGAGATGGGCGTCGACCCGGCGACCGAGAAGCCGCTGGTGATCAAGGACGGTCGCTTCGGCCCGTACGTCACCGACGGAGAGTTCAACGCGTCGCTGCGGCGCGGGCAGACGCCGGAGGCGCTGACCCTCGAGGAAGCCTCCGAGATGCTCGCCGAGAAGCGTGCCAAGGGTCCGGCGCCACGGAAGAAGGCGGCGGCGAAGAAGGCCCCGGCCAAGAAGGCCACGGCGACGAAGAAGACGGCCGCGGCCAGCAAGTCCACGGCCGCGAAGAAGGCGACGACAGCCAAGGCGACGACAGCGAAGGCAACGCCGGCGAAGGCGACGGCGGCCAAGAAGGCCGCCCCCCGCAAGGCCGCGTCGAGCACGGAGTAACCCGACCCGACGAGATCTTGGAAGGAAACCGCCCCTCCAGGGGCACTTTCCTTCCAAGATCTCGTCGTTATCCACAGGGGCGGCCGGCTTGGGTGGTCGTCGGGAGACTTGTTGGTTATGAGTCTCCGGAGGACGTCGTCGACGGCTGCCTGGGGTCGCCGGCTGCCGAGCGATGACGCGGACGAGCTGACCTGGCTGCTCTTCCACCAGGATGACGTGCTGAGCCTCGACCAGGCGAGGCGGCACCTGTCAGCCAAGGCCGTCCGGCATCGCGTGGCGGTCGGGATGTGGCGACAGGTTCACCGGGCCGTATTCGTCGCCCACAACGGGCCGGTCAACGCCGACCAGCTCCGGTGGGCGGCTGTCCTCGCCGCAGGGCCACAGGCGCTCCTCGGTGGTCTGACCGCAGCGCAGGCCGGAGGGCTACGGGGGTTCCCCGGTCGGCCGGTCCGCATTCTGCTGCCGGCTTCCTGCCGGCGTGGGTCACTGCCACCCGGTGTGTTGGTGCACCGGACCGCGACACTGCGGGATCAGGACGTGCTGGCCGTCGGGAAACCCCGGCGGACCACGTCGGCTCGTTCGATCGTTGACGCCGCGCAGTGGGCACCCGGTGACCAGGAGGCGCGGGCGATCGTCGCCGCCGCATTCCAGCAACGGCTCGTGGCCGGCGATGATCTGCACCAGACCGTCGACCGCCTACCTCGGGTCCGCCGTCGCCAGCTCATCCTGGCCACGGCATCGGACGCCGCAGGTGGTGCCCACTCGCTGGCGGAGCTGGACTTCCTGGGGCTGATCCGTCGCGCAGGGCTCCCCGAGCCAACGCGGCAGAAAATCCGTTGTGACTCGACCGGGCGACGTCGCTACCTGGACGTCTATTTCGAGCAGTGGGGAGTGCATGTCGAGATCGACGGCGGGCAGCATCTCGATCCGCGTGCCTGGTGGGCGGACATGCGTCGCCAGAACGATCTATGGATAGTCGGCGACCGCGTACTCCGATTCCCCGCCTGGGTGATCCGCGCTCACCCGGACGAGGTTCTCCGTCAAATCCTGGGGGCGCTGCGGGCGGCCGGATGGAGCGGCTGAAGATCTTGGAAGGAATGCGCCCCTGGAAGGGCCGTTTCCTTCCAAGATCTCCAGGTCGGGCCGCTAGGCAGTGTCTTCAAAGGATCATGGTGTCGGATGATGTAGGGCGTGGGTCGTCGCTATGAGTTGTCTGACGTTGAGTGGGATGCGTTGTCGCGGTATCTGCCGTCGGTGGTGACTGGTGGTCG
>NZ_JBDPLX010000043.1:0-5384 GCF_039871815.1 Micromonospora sp. B9E7 | reverse complement strand
GTGGGGCTTCTGGTCGGTGTGTGGTTGTTCTTTGAGAACTCAACAGGGTGCTTGTAAAGCCAGTGCCAATTATGATTTATACCCCGGACTGGTCAGTTTTTGCTGGCTGGTTGGGATTCCTTTGGCAACATTTGTTTGTTGTCAGGATGCTGTTCAACTAATTTTTTGTTGGAGAGTTTGATCCTGGCTCAGGACGAACGCTGGCGGCGTGCTTAACACATGCAAGTCGAGCGGAAAGGCCCTTCGGGGTACTCGAGCGGCGAACGGGTGAGTAACACGTGAGCAACCTGCCCCAAGCTTTGGGATAACCCTCGGAAACGGGGGCTAATACCGAATATTACTGCTGGCCGCATGGCTGGTGGTGGAAAGTTTTTCGGCTTGGGATGGGCTCGCGGCCTATCAGCTTGTTGGTGGGGTGATGGCCTACCAAGGCGACGACGGGTAGCCGGCCTGAGAGGGCGACCGGCCACACTGGGACTGAGACACGGCCCAGACTCCTACGGGAGGCAGCAGTGGGGAATATTGCACAATGGGCGGAAGCCTGATGCAGCGACGCCGCGTGAGGGATGACGGCCTTCGGGTTGTAAACCTCTTTCAGCAGGGACGAAGCGAGAGTGACGGTACCTGCAGAAGAAGCACCGGCCAACTACGTGCCAGCAGCCGCGGTAAGACGTAGGGTGCGAGCGTTGTCCGGATTTATTGGGCGTAAAGAGCTCGTAGGCGGCTTGTCGCGTCGACCGTGAAAACTTGGGGCTCAACCCCAAGCCTGCGGTCGATACGGGCAGGCTAGAGTTCGGTAGGGGAGACTGGAATTCCTGGTGTAGCGGTGAAATGCGCAGATATCAGGAGGAACACCGGTGGCGAAGGCGGGTCTCTGGGCCGATACTGACGCTGAGGAGCGAAAGCGTGGGGAGCGAACAGGATTAGATACCCTGGTAGTCCACGCTGTAAACGTTGGGCGCTAGGTGTGGGGGGCCTCTCCGGTTCCCTGTGCCGCAGCTAACGCATTAAGCGCCCCGCCTGGGGAGTACGGCCGCAAGGCTAAAACTCAAAGGAATTGACGGGGGCCCGCACAAGCGGCGGAGCATGCGGATTAATTCGATGCAACGCGAAGAACCTTACCTGGGTTTGACATGGCCGCAAAACCTCCAGAGATGGGGGGTCCTTCGGGGGCGGTCACAGGTGGTGCATGGCTGTCGTCAGCTCGTGTCGTGAGATGTTGGGTTAAGTCCCGCAACGAGCGCAACCCTCGTTCGATGTTGCCAGCGCGTTATGGCGGGGACTCATCGAAGACTGCCGGGGTCAACTCGGAGGAAGGTGGGGATGACGTCAAGTCATCATGCCCCTTATGTCCAGGGCTTCACGCATGCTACAATGGCCGGTACAATGGGCTGCGATACCGTGAGGTGGAGCGAATCCCAAAAAGCCGGTCTCAGTTCGGATCGGGGTCTGCAACTCGACCCCGTGAAGTCGGAGTCGCTAGTAATCGCAGATCAGCAACGCTGCGGTGAATACGTTCCCGGGCCTTGTACACACCGCCCGTCACGTCACGAAAGTCGGCAACACCCGAAGCCGGTGGCCCAACCCTTGTGGAGGGAGCCGTCGAAGGTGGGGCTGGCGATTGGGACGAAGTCGTAACAAGGTAGCCGTACCGGAAGGTGCGGCTGGATCACCTCCTTTCTAAGGAGCACCTTCCGACGAAAGTCGGTAAGGAGCCCGCGGCCTACGAATGTTGGGTCGGGGTGCTCAGATGGCGGAGACACTGGCAAGTTTTGCCCTGGCAACGGCCGGCGGTGCTTAGTACAGCCACTTCGGTGGTGGGAACGGTTGCTGTTGGTGCGGCTGGGGGGAGATGTGAGCACCCTGTTGGGTCCTGAAGGAACAACCGTCGTGTTGTTGTTTCAGAGACTTTGCCGGCCTCCGTGTGGGGGCTGGAAGTCTGCCAGGCATGGCCTGGCCCCACATACCGCCAGTCTTGAGGGATTGGGTTTGGTGTGGGGTCGTTCGGGTTGTGGGTTGGTCGTTTGTTGAGAATTGCACAGTGGACGCGAGCATCTTTGTGGTCAAGTTGTCAAGGGCGAACGGTGAATGCCTTGGCACCAGGAGCCGATGAAGGACGTGGGAGGCCGCGATAGGCCTGGGGGAGCTGTCAACCAAGCTGTGATCCCAGGGTGTCCGAATGGGGAAACCTGGCACCAGTCATGTGGTGTCACCCACACCTGAACACATAGGGTGTGTGGAGGGAACGCGGGGAAGTGAAACATCTCAGTACCCGTAGGAAGAGAAAACAATTTAGTGATTCCGTGAGTAGTGGCGAGCGAAAGCGGATCGAGGCTAAACCGGCTGCGTGTGATACCTGTCAGGGGTTGCGTGGTCGGGGTTGTGGGACCCTGCTGAACAAGCTGACACTTGTTCGAGAAGTTACAAAGTTAGTTGCTAGTCGAACAGTCTGGAATGGCTGACCGTAGACGGTGAAAGTCCGGTAGGTGAAAGTTGCTGACCTTCTGTGGGTGTTCCCGAGTAGCGGCGGACCCCTGAAATCTGCCGTGAATCTGCCAGGACCACCTGGTAAGCCTAAATACTTCCTGGTGACCGATAGCGGACAAGTACCGTGAGGGAATGGTGAAAAGTACCCCGGGAGGGGAGTGAAATAGTACCTGAAACCGTTCGCCTACAATCCGTCGGAGCCTTGCGGGGTGACGGCGTGCCTTTTGAAGAATGAGCCTGCGAGTTAGTGGCATGTGGCGAGGTTAACCCGTGTGGGGGAGCCGTAGCGAAAGCGAGTCTGAATAGGGCGATTCAGTCGCGTGTCCTAGACCCGAAGCGGAGTGATCTAGCCATGGGCAGGCTGAAGCGCGGGTAAGACCGCGTGGAGGGCCGAACCCACCAATGTTGAAAAATTGGGGGATGACCTGTGGTTAGGGGTGAAAGGCCAATCAAACTCCGTGATAGCTGGTTCTCCCCGAAATGCATTTAGGTGCAGCGTCGCGTGTTTCTTGCCGGAGGTAGAGCACTGGATGGTCTAGGGGGCCCACAAGCTTACCGAAATCAGCCAAACTCCGAATGCCGGTAAGTGAGAGCGCGGCAGTGAGACTGCGGGGGATAAGCTTCGTAGTCGAGAGGGAAACAGCCCAGATCACCAGCTAAGGCCCCTAAGCGTGTGCTAAGTGGAAAAGGATGTGGGGTCGCATAGACAACCAGGAGGTTGGCTTAGAAGCAGCCACCCTTTAAAGAGTGCGTAATAGCTCACTGGTCAAGTGGTTCCGCGCCGACAATGTAGCGGGGCTCAAGCACACCGCCGAAGCTGTGGCATTCACATTTTATCCTCGCTTGGACTTGATTCCTTGTGCAGGTGTGTGGATGGGTAGGGGAGCGTCGTGCCGCGAGTGAAGCAGCGGGGTGACCCAGTTGTGGACGCGGCACGAGTGAGAATGCAGGCATGAGTAGCGAAAGAAGGGTGAGAAACCCTTCCGCCGGATGACCAAGGGTTCCAGGGCCAGGCTAATCCGCCCTGGGTGAGTCGGGACCTAAGGCGAGGCCGAGAGGCGTAGTCGATGGACAACGGGTTGATATTCCCGTACCCGCGAAAGAGCGTCCCTGATGAACCTCGTTGTGCTAACCACCCGAACTTGGTGAGGTCTTCGGACTGAGCTGGGGGAGCGTGGGAACCTGATGGGTAGTAGTCAAGCGATGGGGTGACGCAGGAAGGTAGCTGAGCCCGGCCGGTGGTTGTGCCGGGGTAAGCGTGTAGGCCGTGTTGTAGGCAAATCCGCAACACATATGGGCTGAGACGTGATGCCGAGCCGATTCAGGTGAAGTCAGTGATCCTATGCTGCCGAGAAAAGCCTCTAGCGAGTTCTTAGCGGCCCGTACCCCAAACCGACACAGGTGGTCAGGTAGAGAATACCGAGGCGATCGGGCGAACTGTGGTTAAGGAACTCGGCAAATTGCCCCCGTAACTTAGGGAGAAGGGGGGCCGGAGACGTGAAGCCCCGCGCGGGTGGAGCGTTGTATGGCCGCAGAGAGCAGGGGGAAGCGACTGTTTACTAAAAACACAGGTCCATGCGAAGAAGTAATTCGATGTATATGGACTGACGCCTGCCCGGTGCTGGAACGTTAAGGGGACCTGTTAGCTCTTCGGGGCGAAGCGGAGAACTTAAGCGCCAGTAAACGGCGGTGGTAACTATAACCATCCTAAGGTAGCGAAATTCCTTGTCGGGTAAGTTCCGACCTGCACGAATGGCGTAACGACTTCCCCACTGTCTCAACCACAGGCCCGGCGAAATTGCAGTACGAGTAAAGATGCTCGTTACGCGCGGCAGGACGGAAAGACCCCGGGACCTTTACTATAGCTTGACATTGGTACTCGAATTAGCTTGTGTAGGATAGGTGGGAGCCGGTGAAGTCCATACGCCAGTATGGGTGGAGGCAATCTTGAAATACCACTCTGGTTGATTTGGGTATCTAACTTCGGACCGTTATCCGGTTCAGGGACAGTGTCTGGTGGGTAGTTTAACTGGGGCGGTTGCCTCCTAAAAGGTAACGGAGGCGCCCAAAGGTTCCCTCAGCCTGGTTGGCAATCAGGTGTTGAGTGCAAGTACACAAGGGAGCTTGACTGTGAGACTGACAGGTCGAGCAGGGACGAAAGTCGGGACTAGTGATCCGGCACTTGCGAGTGGAAGCGGTGTCGCTCAACGGATAAAAGGTACCCCGGGGATAACAGGCTGATCTTCCCCAAGAGTCCATATCGACGGGATGGTTTGGCACCTCGATGTCGGCTCGTCGCATCCTGGGGCTGTAGCAGGTCCCAAGGGTTGGGCTGTTCGCCCATTAAAGCGGTACGCGAGCTGGGTTTAGAACGTCGTGAGACAGTTCGGTCCCTATCCGCCGTGCGCGTAGGATACTTGAGAAGGGCTGTCCCTAGTACGAGAGGACCGGGACGGACGAACCTCTGGTGTGCCAGTTGTCCTGCCAAGGGCACGGCTGGTTAGCTACGTTCGGAAGGGATAACCGCTGAAAGCATCTAAGCGGGAAGCCTGCTTCAAGATGAGGTATCCCACCCACTTTGTGGGGTAAGGCCCCCAGCTAGACGACTGGGTTGATAGGCCGGAAATGTAAGCCCGGTAACGGGTTCAGTTGACCGGTACTAATAGGCCGAGGACTTGACTACTAAGCTGCTACGCGTCCACTGTGCAACTCTGAACGAGCGAACACCCGTGACTGTGTGCCGGGGTTGTTTGATATGTTCATAGAGTTACGGCGGTCATGGCGGAGGGGAAACGCCCGGTTACATTCCGAACCCGGAAGCTAAGCCCTCCAGCGCCGATGGTACTGCACTCGTGAGGGTGTGGGAGAGTAGGACGCCGCCGGACAATCTTTCCAGA
>NZ_JBDPLX010000042.1:0-8359 GCF_039871815.1 Micromonospora sp. B9E7 | reverse complement strand
CTTCAACCGGCTCAAGCAGTGCCGCAGCGTCGCGACCCGTTACGACAAGACCGCGACCTCGTTCCAGGCCACAGTCACTATCGCCGCGCTACTCCAATGGTTGTGAACCTTTGAAGACACTGCCTAGCACCGCGACCTGGTGCCAGAGCACGACCACCTCGACCGCGTTGGCATGCCCACCGCAGGCCAACAGGATGAACTGACAGGGGTGGCGTCTTGGTCTATACGCCAATTGTGCGGAGGTTATACGGATACCACCATATCGTCCTACCGTCAGATCGGCCCATGGGAGAGATCCCGTTGGCGTGGCTGTGACATGGCGCTGAACCCCGCTCGATGTCCTTGGGCCCACCGCCGCGCCCCTGAAGATCACAGGTCAGCTGACAAGGTCTCAATTGCAGATGAATCGGAGGAAGCATGGATAGCATCACCCGACGAGTGCAAGCGGTAGCTGACCGGATACTTGAGGTTGTTGTGCCTCGTGCCGACGTCCAGGCCATCGACTGCTGGAGCGAGTACCGGTGTATGACCCTCAACAGCGTGCGGTACCGCTGGACCCGGCGGTGCTGCTACTACGGGCCGAGTCGGCCCATGAGCTGCACCGCATGGACCATCTTCTCCACTGAGGGCTGTTAGCACCGGCGCCATCCGGAGTAGGGAGCAGGGCATGGCGGGAGGCGGCTGGTGATGTATCTGGCGGTGGCCTGCCGCGCTCTGCTCTTCGGCGTCTTCCTGTGCTCGCTGGTCAGCAAGCTTCGCGGTCCGGCGGCGTATTCGAGCTTTGTCGCTTCGACCGGTGGGTTGTTGGGCTGGCCGCGCCGCGGTGTGGTCGTGGGCGTGGCCGCGGCCGGTACGGTGATGGCCGAGGCTGCGGTGACGGTGCTGGTGGTGATTCCAGCGACGGCGCCGACCGGGTTGACGCTGGCGGCAGCGCTCCTGGTGGCGTTCTCGGTCGCCATCGTGCTGGCAATACGGGGCGGGCGGCGGGCACCGTGCCGGTGTTTCGGCGCATCGGAGACTCCACTGGGCCTGCCGCACGTGGCGCGTAACATGCTGTTGGCTGTCGCGTGCCTGGGCGGCCTGGTGGCGACGACCGCAGCGACGGGTGTCGGCCGACATCCCGCCGGCGTCGCCGTGGCGCTTGCCGTGGCCGCGGCGGTGTTGCCTTTCGTATTGCGGTTCGATGACCTGGTGGCGCTGTTCCGTCCCACCTATCATCCCGGAAACCTTCGGAGGAAGTGACGATGCCCTTCGTCGTCGCCGCAGTCGCCCTGCTTGGGGCGTTGTGCATGGTGAACCTGCTGTTGACGTTCGGGGTACTGCGCCGCCTGCGGGAGCAGACCGCTGAGCTGAACCGGCTCTCAGGCGTCCTACCGCCGGAAATGCCCGCACCGGAAGAGCTGGTGGGCACGCCTGTGCCGGCATTCGCGGCGACCGCGATCGATGGCACACCGGTCACCCGGGACAGCCTGGTCGGCCGACCGCGGTTGGTGGGATTCTTCTCCGCCGGATGTGCGCCGTGCCACGAACAGGCGCCCCTGTTCGCCAAGTGGTTGGCTGAGCAGGGCGGCGACGCCAGCACGGCGGTCGCGGTCATCACCGACTCCGGTCCGGAAGCCGTTGAGCTGGCCACGTCGCTGACCGACACGGCGACCGTGGTCGTCGAACCGGACGCCTTCTCGGTGTCCCAGGCGTTCGGGGTACGAGGCTTCCCGACGTTTCTGCGCGTCGATGCCGACGGCGTCATCGCTGGTGCGGACGCCACGGTGCGCGGTGTGGTGGGGCACGTGGCGGCCACGTCCTGACGATGCCAGCTTCCGAGATACCGGTGACAGAGCCGGCCAGCCCGCAGCGCCCGCTCCACGAACTGGCCGGGGTGTGGCGGACCGCGTGGCAGGCGGGTCCGTGGTTGACCGTGGCGCAGATGGTCACGACCGTTGCCGGCGGTCTGCTGCCAGCGACCACGGTGTGGCTGACCAAGCTTGTGGTGGATGGGCTGGCGGCCGCTCGGGTCGAGGCTGCCGTCGGCGCCGGAGTGGGCCTGGCCGGCGCCGGTCTGGTCGCCGCGGTACTGCCACACCTGGCCAGCTACCTGCAGGGTGAGCAGCAACGGCGGATGGACCGCCTGATGCAGGACCAGCTGTACACCGCGGTGAACTCCTTCCAGGGGTTGTCCAGGTTCGAGAACCCTCGGTTTCTCGACCGGCTGCGGATGGCGACCGAGGCGACCGGTCCGGCACTCAGCCCGCTCACGTCCGGCCTGCTCGGCATCGGCCGGGACGTGATCACGCTGCTCAGTCTGCTCGGCACGCTGTATTTCCTCAGCCCGGTGATGACCGCGGTCGTAGTGGTCGCGGCAGTGCCGGCGCTGCTGGCGGAGATCTCGCTGGCCAGGCAGCGGGTCGGAATGTACCTGGGCCTGTCGGCGGCGATGCGGCGGCAGGCCTTCTACGGCCAGCTGATTACCGACGTCGGAGCCGCCCAGGAGGTACGCCTGTTCGGCCTCGGTGACTTCTTCAAGGGTCGGCTGCTGCGCGGACTGCGCGAGGTGCAGGACGGGGAACGGCGCCTCGACCGGAAGGTGCTACGTAGCCAGTCACTGCTGGCGCTTCTGAGTGCGATGGTCTCTGGGCTCGGCCTGGTGTGGGCGGTACACAGCGCCACCACCGGCCGGCTGACGCTGGGTGACGTGACGGCGTTCGTGGTGGCTGTCGCCGGTATCCAGGGATCGCTCATGGGTCTGGTCAACGGCATTGCCAGCGGGCACGAAGCGCTGCTGATGGTCGGCCACCACTCCGCCGTACGCCGCCTCGGTGACGACCTGCCACCCGCCCGCCGACCGGCACAACTCCTGCCGTTGCGGCAGGGCATTGAGGTACGGGACGTGTGGTTCCGCTACCACGACGACCATCCATGGATCCTGCGGGGCGTCAGCCTGACCATCTCCCAGGGCCAAGCGGTCGCACTGGTGGGGCTCAACGGCGCGGGCAAGAGCACCCTGGTCAAACTGTTGTGCCGGTTCTACGACCCGAGCCACGGCGTGATCCGCTGGGACGGTGTCGACATCCGCGACCTGGATCCAGCGCAGTTGCGGCGCCGGATGGGCGTGTTGTTCCAGGACTTCGTGTCGTACGACCTGAGCGCCGCCGAGAATATCGGGGTCGGTGACGTCGACGCGATAGCCGACCGGCGCCGGATTGAGGAGGCGGCCGGCGCAGCTGGCATCCACACCAATCTGGCCGCGCTGCCGCGGGGCTACGACACGCTGCTCAGCCGCCTCTTCTACCTGGAGGAGGAGAAGGACGACCCGGACACCGGTGTAGTGCTGTCCGGCGGCCAGTGGCAGCGGCTGGCCCTGGGCCGGACGTTCATGCGTGACACCCGGGACCTGCTCATCCTCGACGAACCGAGCGCGGGCCTGGACGCGAAGGCCGAACACGAGATCCACCAGCGCCTCCGGACGCATCGTGCCGGCCGCACCAGCCTGCTCATCTCGCACCGGCTGGGCACGGTTCGGGATGCCGACGTGATAGTCGTGCTCGACGGCGGCCTGGTCGCCGAGCAGGGCAGCCACGACGAACTGATCGCCCTCGGCGGCCGGTACGCGCAACTGTTCCGGACCCAAGCCAGCGGCTACGGCGCAACGGCGGTCGAGGAGATTCGATGATTGCTCGGGCGGTGGCCAGCGCCCTGGTCGTCGGCGCCGTGACCGGTGGTGTGGCGTGCTGGCTGCGGCACACCTTTCTCGTCACCACCGTGGCCGGGCGAAGCATGCTGCCCACGTACACCAGCGGTGACCGGATGCTGGTGCGGCGGGTGCCACTGGCCAGGGTCCGCTCCGGCGATGTCGTCGTCCTCGCCGACGGCGACCTGCCAGCGCGTCCCACCCGGTCGGCCAGCACGCGACGCGATCCACCAGGCGAGCTCATCGTCAAACGCGCCGTGGCCGTACCAGGCGATCCCGTACCCGCCGGGGTACCCGTACCCGACGAGGTCGTACCACCCGGGCACCTGATCGTGCTCGGCGACAACGCCGACGCCAGCTACGACTCGAGAAATGCCGGCTACTACGCCTCGGACACGCTGATCGGCGTCGTGGTCCGCAGTATGCGGCGTAACCAGCACACCTGAGTGTGCCAGGCTGCTGCCCGTCAACGACGAACTCAACCGGGAGGCGGTGGCGCGGTGCGCCCGGGCCGCGTCGCACGGCCCGGGACTGGCTGGCCGTCGTCCGGCTACCGGCCTACGCGCCCGACCTCAACCCTACCGAGGGCGTCTGGGCCGGGATGACACGCGGCATTACCAACACCGCCATCCACGGAGTCGACCACCTCGCCGACCTGGTCCGACAACGGCTACGCGCCTGCCGGCAACAGACCAAACTCATCGCCGGCTTCCTCGCCCAGACCGACGTGACCCTCGAACCCGAACCACCCCGACAACGGCAGACGTCAACCTTTCAACCTCTTTAGCAGACGGAACGGCGCTGCTGCCTTTCGCCCGAATCTCTGCTCGACGAGTTCGACGGACGACCCGGAACACCACAACGTGGCAGCGAGGCGTCGCGTAGCCGGCTGGCGGCCCGCACGCCGGGGAAGGCCAGGCCGGTCAAGAGGCTGAACGCCGTTGAATGACAACGACGAAAGGGACCGTGTGCCGCGACGCGTGCCCGTTCCGATCCGGCCCGACGGCCGGAACCCGCTCCGGTGGCGGGGTGCTCCCAGAGCCCTGGGGTAGGACCTGTAGGGGCTGCCCGGGTTCAGTCGTACGTCTCGGCGAACGCCTTGACAACCTCGGTGGGGGCTTCGACCGTATGGTCGGTAGCGGGCTTTTCAATGGTGACTGGCACGCCGAAGTCGGAGTAGGTCGCCGTGATGCCGCCGATGAAGCCTGAGTCGATGGCGCTGAGGTTGATGAATACGTAAGTGAGCCGGCCTTGGTCGTCGACCTTGGCGTTGAACGGAACAGCTTTGGCCTTTTCCCCAAACCTTCTGAAAAGGTTCCCCTGCGTGCCGGGCGACTTGGTGATGTCGAAGGTCCCCGTGAAACCAAGCTCACCGTTCCGCTCGACGTCGGTCACGGCCTTGATCATGTCATTGACGCCGGCTGGGTCGCCGTCGACCATTTCGGAGAAGGTGCTGCCCTCATCCACGTTAGACGCATCGATGTGCATCCACTTGTCGGGCAAGGTCGGCAGGCGGGTGAAGCTGTGCAACTGCACTGCGCCCGCCAGCTTCACATACACCGCGCTGCCCTGCTGAACGAAGTCGACTGTCATGCCTTGGTCGCCAAGGTCGCTGATCATCCTCATGGACACCTTCTTGGCGGTCGGATCCACGACCCCGCTGAACTCCACACCGTCCAGCCCGGTCTTGCTGTTCACCTTGAAGGTTTCCGTATTGAGTTTCCGCACCGCGTCGGCGAGCGAGTCGAGTGCATCCACCTGTGATGTGGGGGTGGGCGCCATGGTGTCCGTGTCAGCACGATCGGTGGCATTGTTGCAGCCGGTGACCCCGAAGCTGAGCGCAGTGACGAGGCCCAGCCCGATGATCGCCGACCGTCGCGTCCTCATGTGGTTCTTTCCTCCAGAAATGACCGGAACGGGCTGGCCAGCACCGGCCATGATCAACCGCCGGTAGCCTACGTTGCGGATGCCCCATGGCAATAGCCTGCCGGTTGGCTCAGGAGACGCGTTCTTGCCCAGCGATGGGTTGACCGGGTGGCGTGTGCCGATGCGCCGGATAGCGCCGGCGTAATGACCCGACCGTTCGATCAGCCGGAGGCTCGGCCTGAGACCTACGGTCGCCCTCGGCGACGAGCGTTACTGGCAGATTCAGCACGACCGCGCGTCTGGCGAAATTAGCGATCGACGCGCTCAAGGCAGCCGTCGGTCGGCTGCGGCGCTACGGCGTAGTCTGCTTCTGGGCCTTGTGGCCCTCGTGCTGGTTAGGGCGGATCTGTGGGAGCCCTCGCCGGCGTGTGATCAACACTTACCCGCAGTGCGATGTCTGCTCGATGAGGTGACGTGGCCAACCTCGTGATTGCTGAACGGCTGATGCTCGTCAACGTGGTGGATCACTGGTTCTACCTGAAGGAGGCGACCTTCATCAACGCCGGGCAGGTGTATTGGATCGATCACGAGACGAACGAGTTGTGCGTGGACCGGGGTGGTGACCGTGTAACGCGGCATGGCCGCGCCCGGCCCGCCGCTTGGATGTGCCGCTAGTCAGGGTCGTGGGCGGCTGCATGATGATGGGTAGGCAGGCCACGATCCGGCCGTCCGGGTCGAGCGCCGCCATTGCCGTTCGTCCGTCCGGCGTCAGGACCCGTGCGGCCTGGTGTCGGGTCTGGACCACAAGAACGGGTGGACTGTGGCGGAGCAGGCTGGGGATGTGTCGCCGGACGGGATGCAGCGGTTGTTGCGGTGGGCGGACTGGGAACGTTGACGCGGTCCGTGACGATGTGCGGGACGGGACTACGTGGTCGAGCACATCGGCGATCCGGCGGGTGTGCTGATCGTTGACGACACACTGGCTTCCTGAAGAAGGGCACCCGGTCGACCGGGGTGCAACGCCAGTACCCCGACACCGCCGGTCGGACAGAGAATTGCCAGGTCGGGGTGTTCCTGGCCTACCGCTCAGTGAAGGGCCACGCCCTGACTGACCGGCAGCTCTGCCTGCCGGCGTCGTGGACCGATGACCGGGGCCGGAGCCGGACCGCCGGATCCCGGACGAGGCCGAGTTCGCCACCAAGGTGCAGATGGCCCGCCAGGGGTGAGTGCCGAACCGCCCTCTCACGAGGAGCCTGGGGCCGAAGATCGCTAGAGAGGCTCACCGCAACTCAAGCAAGTGTCCTCGCCGTTCTCGTACGTCATTCCGCAGCAGTACGACGGCCCACCGCTGACCTCGAAGCAGGCTTCGTGCCAGTCCTCCCCATTGAAGTCGGTGTGACTACCGTCGTCCTCAATCGGCTCCTTGCAGCCTTCGCAGGTGAGCGTTGTCATGTTCTCGCTCTTCCCCTCACGCCGGCTCCGCAGCGTTCCAGCCCCAACAGTCGGGGCATGTGAACGGCGAGCAATAGTCGCTGTCGTGGCGCTCAGAGTAGTCGTTCATGTTGGCTGTGGGCCTGCCGCAGTTGGACAAGGAGGGTGCTCGCCCGGACAGGTGCGATTGTTGTGCCCGCCGAGTCCACAGACTGTGCATGCCACGCGGGCGAACCTAGCTCCCGGTCCACAGGCTCGGCGAACGCAGGACCCCGAAACCGCTTACGGCAGCCCGCACCTCGGTCGCGTTCGGAGGTTGGCGGCTATCGGCATCAAGATTCGCCTGAAGCAGCTGGGCCTTGCCGCTGGCGTGGCGAACGTGCACGCCCACCGTTGGCGGCACAACTTCGCCCACGAGTGGAAGCGTGCCGGCGGAAAGGGGTGACCTGATGCTGTTGTTGGGCTGGACCTCCGAGGACATGCCCCGGCACTACGACGCGAGCGCGGCGGCCGAACGCGCCCAGGAGATTCAGGTGCAACTGGGCATTGGGGAAGGGGCGTAGGGGCCGGCAATACGGTCGGTCGATCCGAGTGCCGGCTCGGCCGACAGCGTGGACACGTCCGGCTGTAGCCGATGAGCGGGCGTTCGCCAACCGACGCATCGCCGGCTTGACGAACGGATACCTACACTTCACCAGTGACAACAGTGACGGAGGCATGGGTTCGGATTGAAGGCTGGTTGCGACGACATGCGCCAGCGAGCATCGATGTGCTGGCCCGACCAGCGGCCCAGGAATCGGTCACCGCTGCCGAGGCCGAGCTCGGCCTGCTGTTTCCCGCGGGACTGGCTGAATCGCTGCGCCGGCACGACGGCCTCACAGAGTGGGCGAACATCCTCCCTGAAGCGACTCCGCTCTCCGTAAGGGGCATCGTCGAGCATCGCCAGACGCGTATGGACATCGCACCCGACGTCGATGGTTTCGCTCGGCACGGTGCCGAGTCAGAGCCGTGGTGGCATGAACGTTGGCTTCCATTCGGGGATGGCGGCTGCGGTCTTCAAGTCATCGACTTGCGACCCGGGCCCGGATTCGCCAGCGTGGGCTGGGCGCCTACCAGCAACCCCGCGGACTTCTCGGACGCCTGGCCGTCGCTGGAGGCATACCTGACGACGGTCGCTGACGCTCTCGAGACCGGCGGCGCGGTAGGCGTCTGGCATCCGCACCTGACAATCGATGGCGTGCTCCGGTGGAGCCTAGTACTCCAGCCGCACCTGGTGAAGTTCGAGTCTTCGCTGGTAGTGGGCTGTTCTGGCGCGGTACTGGTGTCGCCGTCGCCATCGTGACCATCGATGGACGTAGTCGAAGGGTCGGACGGTGG
>NZ_JBDPLX010000041.1:0-10159 GCF_039871815.1 Micromonospora sp. B9E7 | reverse complement strand
CGGCCCCCGGGCTTCCCGCCCTCCGCGCCAGCCGCCGGGCGTTCTGCGTGGCCGGCGTGGAGCGACAGCGGAGCGTCGGCCGCGCGCCCAGGCGGCGGCGCGTGCGGCCCGTCTCGGGCCGCCTTGAAGACGTACAGAAAGTTCTCACCACTTCGCCGGCAGCCGGCGGCCCTGCTCGCAGAATCGCTGCTCAGGCTGCGTAAACGGCGGTGGCGTCGTCGCTGCGCTTGTTGCGCGCCCACTTCATGCAGGACGGGTCGGCGGCCTCTATGGCGCGGACTCGGCTGATCAGCTCGGTCGGTCCGCCCTGGGCTAGGACGTCGAGCACGTCGGGCCAGTCGAGTAGACCGAACAGGGCCACCAGGCGGGCTGCTCCGTCGGTCAGCACGGCGACTCGTCGGACGCTGTCGAGTGGGACTTCTCCGGTGATCGCGTGTCGAGCGGCGAACGGGTCGGCCGCTGCCACCCAGTACCCGCCGGGCTGGTTACGGGCGGCCAACTCGGCGTGCTTCATCCGCAGCAACGCGGCCTGCTTCTCGGCCGATCCGAACGGGTGCCGGTCGGCCTCGTCACGTTCTGCGCGGGCGGTCTTATCCACCCGGTCATCAGTGATGACCTGGATGCCGTCGACAGTATCGATCAACACCGTGACATCACCGAGAACCGCGTACTCCAACGCGGTGTCCTTGAGTCGTAGCACAGCGGTAGCGGCCGAGGGTGTACCCGGGTGGCTGAGATCGCAGGTGTCCCGGTGCTGATCGGCGGTAAACCGGATGCCGTACATCAGCGCGTTGACCAACTCCGAGTCACGATCGGCCGCCAAGCCGGCGAGAGCAGAGCCAAGCTTTGCGGCGTACCAGGCGATGCCGTGAACACAGCCGGTGCCGGTACGGGCCGTAGCGCCGTCGAGAACCACGATCAGGTTCTCGCTAGCCATGACCCAGTCCTCGTTGGGCGACTTCGGGTTACCTGCGTCCGAGGCGGTTGAGACACGCATCAGGCCACGCCTTCGCTCCGGTAGATCGGCGTCAACGCGTCGACCTTCTTCACGGCCCGCTTTTTCGGGTCGTAGGAGCAGGCCACCAGCAGAGAGAACCGCCGGTTCTTCACCTCGCGGTACAGCTCGTCCAGGTGGTCGTCCAGGTACTGCGCGACTCCAAGCGTGCCCATGGCGTGGATGCCGGCGAGGTAGAGGAAGGTGCCACGTCCATCAGGGCGGGGAAGCCGACCCAGATATCCATAGTCGACCGGCTCGCCGCTGTCCGACGGAGAGCGGAACTCCTCGCCGGTCTGCCGGTTGACAAGATAGACGCCGTCGTCGTCGCTGCCGAAGCCCAGCTTCGGATCGGACGCGAGCACCTGCCCGACGAACGGCAGAATCCGGGGACTGCCGACCACGACCAGGTTGGTGCGGTTCAGGTCGACCATGCCTGGCGGTGGCACCACCTCGTACTCGGTCTTCAAGCTGAGTCCCCGAGCAAGGTTGGACAACCTCTCGTACGCGGCCAGCATCTCGGCGGAGACGACCGCGTACGGGTTCGCCTTGCCCGCCTCGAACTTGCCGCCGACCGCGACGGTGAGCGGGCCAGTGCCCAGCATCGCTCGTTCCGGTCGGGGTCCAGACGACAGGAGCTGTCCGACGCGGGCGCGTGTCATGCCGACGACTTGAGCGATCTGCGCGTGCGTCATTCCCTGCGACACCATCTCGTCCAACGCTTCACGGCGTAGCCGAGACAGCTCGTTGACGGCCGCCTGGTGCTCATCGATCAAATCGCTGGCCTTGCGTGCTCTGTCGCTCGGGTCCTGGATGTCAGCCAGGCCGTGCGGGCTGATCTCCACGGTCCCTCCGATCCGGTGCGCTGAACGTTCAACGCACCTTATCGCAGGATGGGGCTTGACCCAAGCAAGGGGGCTTGCGTAACCTCGGCCACACATCGATGCGCAACCCCCCTTTACAAGGGATACGGGGAGCGCAAAGAGGCCCCGACGGGATTGCGGCCCGTCGAGGCCAAGTGCATCGGCCCTCTGCGAAAGGAATCACGATGCCTGTCCAGCCTACCGTTCACCCTGCTCATTGCGCCTCGGGCCACCCTCCGGCGCTGTCTGATGCTCGCCTGCTCTCTGCTCTGGCGACGCTTCGGGACGCGTTGGCCCCTGGGAAGGCGCTGAACCTGCCTGCGGTGCTCGACCGCACCGCTCTGCTGGATGCCCTGTCCGTGCTCACCACGAACGCCACTCCCACCCCCACTCCTGCTCCGGTCATCTGGCCATGGAAGAAGCTGCGCCAGTCTCGCGGCTGGTCACAGCACGACCTGTACCGCCGGCTTACCCGCGTCGCCGCCAATGAGGGCGCGCGGCTGCCGGACTGGCCCACCTTCAAGCGCAACCTGTGCCGCTGGGAAAGCGGCACCGTCAAAGCGTCGCCCTTCTACGAGGGACTGCTTGGCCGTCTGTTCGGCCTGCCCAATTGGGCTTTCGTTGATGGCGACTGCACCGCCGGCATCACACTGCGGGCGGTGGCCTGATGACCACCACGACCCTGCTCCTGCCTGCCGCTGGTCCCGCTGACCGGCCGTCGCCTCCGGTACCGGACGACACGATCGAGCGCTGCTACTGGTGCAGCCGTCCGGGCTGCCAGTGGTGCCCGGTGAACCGCTGCCCCGACCCGGGCAACTCGCAGTGCGCCTGCCCGGCCTGCGCTGCCGACCTCATCGAGCAACCGTGGGTGGTGTTGGCATGACCACCACCCCAACCCCCACCGGCTACCGGTGGCGTCAACCCCGCCTTGTCCGAGGCTGGGAACCGGTCCAACTCATCGGCCGCTTGAAGATCCTCGCCGCTCGTGACGGCGTGGAACTGCCGAAGACCTACCAACTCATCCGCGACATCTACCTGTGGGAGCACCACCGGGCCGACCTGCCCGCACCCGTGGCCTCCCTGCTCGGCCGGATCTTCGACGGACCCAACCCGTTCGCCACCGGCCCCGTCCAACACATCCCGATGAAGGCGGCCCGCACCCGTGGCCGCTGACCTCATCGCCGTTGTCCCGGATCAGCGCACCACTGCTGGTCCGGGGCTCCGGCCCACCTCGTCGACCGGCTTCGTCGGTCGGGATGAGTCCGCGTTCCACCGGGCCACCGACCCGAACGTCTTCGACTGGCTCGACCACGTCAAGGCAGCCGCGGGCTGCTCCCACCCCATCCGACTCTCGGGCGAGGTCGCCACCGTCGACCGGGCCACCGGCCAACTCCTGTCCGCCGCCCGGACCGAGGACATGCCGGACGGAGAGATCTACAAGCCGTGCGGCAACCGCCGCCACGCCATTTGCCCGTCCTGCGCCCGCACCTACCAACGCGACGCCTACCAACTGCTGCGCGCCGGACTCGCCGGCGGCAAAGGCATCCCCGCGTCCGTGGCCGGGCATCCGGCAGTGTTCGTCACCCTCACCGCCCCGTCGTTCGGCACCGTGCACAACCGCGTGGTCAATCGGCACACGTGCGGCAACCGTCGCCGCTGCGACTGCCGGGCTGAACCCTGCCACGCGCGCCGGGCCACTGACCCCACCGCCCGGCCCTGCGAACATGGGCAAGCGTCGGTCTGCTGGGCACGTCACGAAGAGTCCGATCCTCGGCTGGGTCAACCGTTGTGCCTGGACTGCTACGACTACGACGCCCAGATCGTGTGGAACCACTCCGCACCGGAGTTGTGGCGCCGCACCAGCGAGGCCATCCGCAAGCGGCTGCACGCCCGCTCCCGCCAGCTCGGCCTGCCTCCGGTCGTCCAGGTCACCGACTCCGGCCGAGTGCGTCGGGTACCGCCGGTCAAGCCGTCGTTCGGCAAGGTCGCCGAGATGCAACGCCGCGCCGTCGTGCACTACCACGCCATCGTCCGCCTCGACGGCGTCGACCTCGACCCCAACGCCGTCGTCCCGCCCCCGGCCGCGCTCGGCGTTGACGACCTGGTCGCCGCCGTCACCCACGCCGCCACCGTCACCTTCACCACCCGCCCGCACCCCGCCCGCCCGCAGGGCTGGCACATCGCCTGGGGCGACCCGGCCAAGGGATTCGATGTGCGCCCCATCACCGCTGACGGCGATATCACCGACGGCAAAGTCGCCGGGTACCTGGCCAAGTACGCCACCAAGAGCACCGAGGCCACCGGGCACGTATCCCGCCGTCTCGACGGCGAGGTCATCGACCTCTACGCCAACCACCAGGGCAGCCACCCAGAACGGCTCATCGACGCCTGCTGGACCCTCGGCGGCAACCGCGACTGGCAACACCTCCGACGCTGGGCGCACATGCTCGGCTTCGGAGGCCACTTCCTCACCAAAAGCCGCCGCTACTCCACCACCTTCCGCATCCTGCGCGACGCCCGCGTCATCTGGCGACGCACCGAAACCGGCCACGAATACGCCGACCAACCCGAGGACGACGAGACGACGCTCATTGTCGGCCTCCTCACCTACGCCGGGTCCGGCTGGCGCACCACAGGAGACGCACTCCTCGCCAACACCGCCGCCGCCATGGCCCGTGAAAGGCACGAGGTGGCCCGCGAAGAGTTCGCCGCCGTGGCCTGACCCACCCACGAATTCGCCGTCAAGACCGGCTTGACGGTCAACCACCGAACCGAGGAGAGGTAGCCCATTGCCCACCACCCTGACCGCACCCGAGAGAAAGGCGCTCTACCGCATCCCCGAAGCCATGACCCTGCTCAGCCTGTCCCGCTCCGTGATCTACGAACAGATCCGCGCCGGCCGACTGCGCACCGTCCGACAAGGCCGCACCCGCCTCGTCACCGACGCGGCGATTATCGCCTATGTCGACCTGCTCGAACACGAAGCACAGAAAGGAGGCACCCGATGACCACCCGCCGCGCCCGAGGAGAAGGCGGTCTGCACTGGGACGAGTCCCGACAACGCTGGATCGCCACCATCACCGTCGGCTACACCCCAGCCGGTAAACGCGTCGTGCGCAAAGGCAGCGGCAAAACCAAGACCGAAGCCCGCACCAAACTGCGGGAGAAGATCCGCGACTACGAAGACGGCCTCGCCCTGGTCCAAGACGGACACACCGTTGCCGACGCTCTCACCGACTGGCTCACCTACGGCCTGAGCAACCAGTCCGAGAGCACGAAGGCCAACTACACCACCCTTGTGCGCTCCCACATCATCAGCGACCTCGGCGCGAGGAAGCTGCGGGATCTCAGCGCGACCGATGTTGACCGCTGGCTCATGGGCAAAGCCCAACGACTGAGCACCCGCACCCTGCGGCTCCTCCACTCGCTGCTTAACCGCGCGGTCAATCGAGCCATGGCGCGAGACCGGGTCAAACGCAACGTTGTGGCACTCTGCGAAGTACCCACAGGTCGCGGCGGCCGTCCCTCGAAGTCGCTGACGCTCGACCATGCCAAGGCGCTTCTAATCGCTGCCGAGAGCAGCTCGTTGCACGCCTACATCGTCGTCTCACTACTGACCGGCGCTCGCACCGAGGAACTGCGAGCCCTCACCTGGTCACACGTCGACCTCGCCGGCAAGCCGGACAGCGGTCCCCCGATACCGCCATCCATTCAGGTCTGGCGCTCGGTCCGCGCCGATGGAGACACCAAGACCAAGAAGTCGCGTCGCACCCTGGCTCTGCCGGCCCGGTGCGTCACCGCGCTCATGACCCACCACGAGCGCCAAGGCCAGCCTGCCGCTGACCGTCTCGTCTTCGCCTCTGCCGCTGGCACGGCCCTCGATCGGCACAATGTGCTTCGGGCCTTCCGCCCCGTCGTCGCCAAAGCGGGCCTCGACCCGCGCGACTGGACTCCCCGCGAGCTGCGGCACAGCTTCGTGTCCCTGCTGTCCGACAGCGGCATGAGCCTCGAACAGATCGCGGACCTCTGCGGCCACTCCGGCACGACGGTCACCGAGAGCGTCTACCGGCACCAACTACGGCCGGTGCTCCTAGGCGGTGCAGTCGCCATGGACCGGATCTTCGACGCTGAGGCGTAGTCACTCAGTTAGTCACCCAGGTACGACAAAGGGGCCGTCTCGATCTTCCGAGATGGCCCCTCACCTGCGTCGGGACGGCCGGATTCGAACCGACGACCCCTTGACCCCCAGTCAAGTGCGCTACCAAGCTGCGCCACGTCCCGCCCTCGCGTGGTTTCCCACCGCGACAGCCGCTAAAGCTTAGCGCAGCAGTCGCAGGCCTTTCGCACAGGCCCCACCCGGGTCGCGAACCGACCGGGCCGCCGCACACCACGCCGACCGGACCACCCCACACCCTCTAAAGCGTCCTAGGAGGGTGGGTAGAGGAATGCCGGATGGGACGTCTCCCATCCGGCATTCTCGGAACGTCAGGCGCGTCAGCCGTGTGCCTTGCCTCGGCCGCCGGGGCCCAGCTTCTTCCTCGGGCGGACCGAGATTTCGATCGGACTGCCCTCGTACCCGAATTCCTCGCGGAGCTTGCGCTCGACGAAGCGCTGGTAGCCGGCGTCCAGCGGGCCGGTGGTGAAGAGCACGAACCGTGGCGGCGCCACACCGGCCTGCGTCGCGAACAGGATCCGCGGCGCCCGTCCACCCCGCACCGGGTGGGGGGTGGCCTGCACCAGCGCGGTCAACCACTGGTTGAGGTGCGCGGTCGGCACGCGGGTTTCCCAGCTGGCCAGCGCCTTGTTCAGGGCCGGGGCCAGCTTGTCCACGGCACGACCGGTCATCGCCGACAGGTTCAGCCGGATCGCCCAGGGGATGCGGCGCAGCTCCCGGTCGATCTCCTTGTCCAGGTAGTACCGACGGTCGGCGTCGACCAGGTCCCACTTGTTGAACGCGATGACCAGCGCCCGGCCCGACTCGGTCACCATCGACAGGATCCGCTGGTCCTGCTCGCTGATCGGCTCGCTGGAGTCCAGCAGCACCACGGCCACCTCGGCGGCCTCGATCGCGCCGGCGGTACGCAGGCTGGCGTAGTACTCGGTGCCGCTGGCCTTGCCGACCCGCTTGCGCAGCCCGGCCGTGTCGACCAGCTGCCAGGTCTGACCGCCGATCTCGACCAGGCTATCCACCGGGTCCACAGTGGTGCCCGCCACCGAGTCGACGACCGCCCGCTCCTCGCCGGAGAACCGGTTGAGCAGGCTGGACTTGCCCACGTTCGGCCGCCCGACCAACGCCACCCGGCGCGGCCCACGGGGACGGTTCTCCACGATCGCCGGTGCCTCCGGCAGCGCGGCGAGGATGGCGTCCAGCAGGTCGCCGGAGCCTCGCCCGTGCAGCGCGGACACCGGGAACGGCTCACCGAGGCCCAGGGACCACAGCGAGGTGGCCTCCATCTCGATGGAGTTGTTGTCGGCCTTGTTCGCCACCAGGATCACCGGCTTGGCGCTGCGCCGCAGCATCTTCACCGCGGCCTCGTCCACGTCGGTGGAGCCCACCATCGCGTCGACCACGAAGAGCACCACGTCGGCGGTCACGACCGCCGTCTCGGCCTGCGCCGCGATGGCGGCGGCCCGGTCCTTCGCGTCCGGCTCCCAGCCGCCGGTGTCCACCACGGTGAACGCCCGGCCGTTCCACTGCGCGTCGTACGGCACCCGGTCCCGGGTCACACCCGGGACGTCCTCGACGACCGCCTGTCGGCGGCCGATGATCCGGTTGACCAGAGTGGACTTACCCACGTTGGGGCGACCGACCACGGCCACCACCGGCTGCGGGCCACTCGGTTCCTCGACGGCGACGTCGGGCTCCCGCAGCTCGACCCAGCCACCACCATCGCTACTCATGCCACACCCCGCTCGGTGAGCAGGTCGCGCAGTCGCGCCACGACCTCGTCGATGCCCAGCTCGGTGGTGTCGAGCACCACGGCGTCGGGTGCCTGCGCCAACGGGTTGACCTTGCGGGTCGAGTCGAGCCGGTCCCGTCGCGCCAGGTCGGCGGCGGTGGCCGCCACGTCGGCGGCGTCCTCGGCGCTGCGCCGGGCGGCGCGGGCCGCCTCGGAGGCGGTCAGGAAGACCTTCAGGTCGGCGTCCGGCGCCACGACCGAACCGATGTCACGGCCCTCGACCACCATCCGACCGGCGTTGACGATCATCTCGCGTTGCCGGGCGACCAGCAGCTCACGGACCGCCGGCACCGCGGCGACGGCGGAGACCGCCCCGGTCACCTCCGCGCCCCGGATCTCGGCGTCGACGCCCACACCGTCGACGGTCACGGCGTACCCCTGGGGGTCGGTGCCGATGCGCAGGTCGACCTCGCCGGCGACCTTCGCCACCGACGCGGCGTCGGTCAGGTCCACGCCGGAGCGCAGCACGGCCCACGTGATCGCCCGGTACATCGCCCCGGTGTCGAGGTAGCGCGCACCGATGCCGGCGGCGAGCCGCCGCGACACGGTGGACTTACCCGAACCGGACGGCCCGTCCACAGCGACCACACATCGCCCGGCCCGTACGTTTTCCTCCACCGTGTCCTCCTCAGCCCGTACCTCACGGATCGCCCGGTGATTCGGCGCCGCAAGCGGTTTGTCAATCGTCATCAATCATGCCCGGGTCCTCTGGCGGACCCGCGCGCGCCGCCACCGGAGGCGACCCACGCCACCCGGGCGGCCGCGTCCCGGCCGTCGGTGGAGCCTACCGGCTGCCGTACCCCGGAACCGGGGGTCAGTCACCCACCGCGTTGAACAGGGCGGCGACCTCGGCGTTGGTCAACCGCCGGAGCCGTCCGGTCCGCAGTTCACCGAGCCGGATAGGACCGATCGAGGTACGCACCAGCCGGGTGACCGGGTGCCCGACCTCGTCCATCAGCCGTCGGACGATGTGCTTGCGCCCTTCGTGCAGGCTCAGCTCCACCTGGGCGCTCTTGCCCAGGGTGTCCACCACCTTGAACGAGTCGACCTTGACCGGCCCGTCCTCCAGCTCGACGCCGGACAGCAGCCGCTTGCTGAGGTTGCGCGGGATCGGCCCGACCACCTCGGCGAGGTAGGTCTTCAGCACCTGGTACGAGGGGTGCATGAGCTTGTGCGCGAGGGTGCCGTCGTTGGTGAGCAGCAGCAGGCCCTCGCTGTCCGCGTCGAGCCGCCCGACGTGGTAGACCCGCTGCTCCAGCCGTGCACCGATGAAGTCGGACAGCTCGTTGCGTCCCTTTTCGTCCGCCATGGTGGTGACCACCCCGCGCGGCTTGTTCATCGCCACGTAGACCAGGCGGACGTCGACCTGGAGACGCTCGCCGTCCACGTGGATCACGGCGGTGGCCGGGTCGACCTTGTCGCCGAGCTTGGCGACCCGCCCGTCCACGGTGACCCGGCGACGGAAGATCAGGTCCTCGCAGGCGCGCCGGGAACCCACGCCGGCGGCGGCGAGCACCTTCTGCAGGCGCTCCGCCCCCTCGAAGACGGGGGCGTCGGGTTTGGGGGAACGGTTATCGGGTCGCATCAGCAAGCTCTTCTACGTCGTCGGGCAGGAAGGGTGCGAGGGGCGGCAGCTCGTGAACGGTGTTCAGCCCGAGCTTCTCCAGGAACAGCGTGGTGGTCCGGTACAGGAACGCCCCGCTGTCCGTTTCGGTGCCGCACTCCTCGACGAGGCCGCGGGTGACCAGCGTACGGATGACCCCGTCGCAGTTCACACCCCGGATGGCTGAGATTCGCGAACGGGTCACCGGCTGCTTGTAGGCGACCACGGCGAGCGTCTCCAACGCCGCCTGGGTCAGCCGTACGGACTGCCCGTCCAGAACGAACCGCTCGACGTACGTAGCGTATTCCGGCCGGGTGTACAGCCGCCACCCGCCGGCCGCCCGGCGCAACTCGAACCCGTGCCCGGCGACGGTGTAGCCGGCGGCGATGTCGTCGAGCATCGGGCCGACCCGCTCGGCGGGTTGCTCCAGCACCTGGGCCAGCACCAGTTCGCTGACCGGCTCGTCGACCACCAGCAGGATCGCCTCCAGGGCGCCGCGCAGCTCGGCGTCGGACAGCTCAGGTGCCGGCTCCGGCGCGGCCGTCACCCGCCGCCGCCCCGCAACCTGCCGAGGGGGTACGTCCCGAGCCCCGCCCGACCCACCCGCCCCGCCCGACTCCCCCGCCGGCCCACCCTCGCCCAACTCCCCCGAGCCCGACGCGTTCGCGCCCGGCCCGGCATAGATCTTGGAAGGTTCCGGCCCCTGGAGGGGCGTTTTCCGACCAAGATCTTCCTGATC
>NZ_JBDPLX010000040.1:0-11939 GCF_039871815.1 Micromonospora sp. B9E7 | reverse complement strand
CCGACCCAACCCCCAAGGTCGACACTTCAGAACAGTCACTTCCCGGACCCGCCAAACCCCAGCCTAGAACACCACTCCTCGCCGTCTCTTGACACAGAGGGGTGCCATGAGCGGACGCCGCCCTACCCCCTCCAGAGAGCGCCAACGCTGACGCCTTCGGGTCCGCCAAGGAGGTCACCAGCCTGTTGGGCCTGCTCAGGACGTTGCCCGTGGGATCGGTGTCTCAGAAGGCGGCCGCGCGGCGGACTTCAGCCCGCTCACCCGCAACCCTCTCCTCGGAGCTACGATCATGCTCATGAGAGCGTGGCGGCTGATGGCCTTTGCCTGCCTGGTCTCACCGGTCCTATCGGGTTGTGGCCCCGAGCCGTCCACAACCACGGCAAGCCTCCCGACGACGTACACGTGTTGCGATAGCAAGGACGTCGACACGATCTACCAGCCCGGCCAGCACGTGGCGGTTCACTGGAACGTCGAAATGGGGACCGACCCCGCCGCGAAACCCCCGCAGGTTGAGCTCGCCGCGCGTCTGACCGGCCCCTATTCAAGTGTCGGCGACCTGAAGAACGCCTCGAGGGGCGGAACTCAGCCCGCCCCGGGAGAGACGACGTTCGAGGCTCCGCCGGTGCGGCCATCCGGCGCGGCAGACGAACGGCCAGTCAGCGTCATCTCAATCGGCACGGACGCGCAGCCCGGTTACTACAACCTGGTCACTTCCGTCCGTCAGGATGGGGGAACCGTGAGCGGAGCGAGCGTCGTCCGGGTGGCACCCAAAACCTGAGCCCTACCGCTCGTGTCAAAAGGTCGCCGACTCAACCAGCCAGGTCATCCTCCCATTGACGGAGGATGCCTACGCCAGGAGCGCCGAACACCGAGTGACGGCTCGTCGTCTACCTACGCCCACGGTCCGCGGCAGAAGAGTGTGTCGACGGCTCCACACTCTCGCGGCCGCTTGTGATCAGTGTGCAACGACGACGGTGCGTACGACGCCATCAGCAGTCTCGGATGCTCGGTCGAAAGCCTAACCAGATCACACCCGGTAGTGCTGCACGACGCAGAACTCGTTGTCCTCCGGGTCGGTCATGACGAGGACTGCGCCCTCTTGGTAGTCATGCCGTTCACCTGTCCACCGCCCGCCCAACATCCCGATCCGATCGACCGCTTCGTCTACGTCGGTAACGGCGATGTCGAGGTGTAGTCGCGTCTTGCCGGCCTTGGGCTCCGGTACCGGCTGGAATGTCAGCACCGGGCCGCCCCCGGCGACAGTGACGCGCCGCCAGCCGGGAAGAGACTCCGCCACGCGTCCTCCAAGCACCACGGACCAGAAGTCAGCCAGTCGCTGCGGATCCCGGCAGTCGACCGTGACTCCGGCAAGTCGGCCCAGTGTCTCCACGACACCGACCATAGCGACGATGTGCAGCCCGCTCCCACTGGGGCGCACTCATCTCGGCTATGAGCGGACGCCGCCGCTGGCCGAGTTGCTGGCGACACAGGCGGACGAGCCGGTACCCCCGGCGGTTCCGGTGCAACTCAACTGGACGGCGTGACCGGGGACCGCATGCCGAGCCACTGGTCGGCGTCCCAGGCATGGAACCTTTCTACCTCGGTAAACCCCAGCTTCGCCGCGAGGCGCATCGAGCCGACGTTGGCGGTCTGGGTGGCGAGCACCACCGGCTCACCGGGAAGGACATGGTCAAGCCAGCCGAGTGCCGCCGCGCACGCCTCGACGGCATACCCGAGTCCCCACGCCCGCGGCAGAAACAGGTAACCGAGATCGACCTTCCCCATAGCAGACGGGCGGTGCTTGGCCGGTCTCCTGAGCAGGATCTGGCCGATCATCATTCCGTCGAGATCGACGACGAAACTTCCCGGCCACTGCTCGGGCACCTCGGGCAGTTCGCGCTCAAGCACGTCGCGCGGGCGCGGACCGCCGAGATAGGTATGCACCTCTGGCGAGGCAAGCAGCTCGATGAACGCCGAACGGTCCCGGGCCTCGGTCTCACGAAGCACGAGCCTCTCAGTCTTGATCGGCTCAGGCGGCCAAGCCACAGATCCAAGATCTTGCATCCGCGCACGCTAGCAGAACGTCCAACGCCCCAACTCGATCAAAGCTCCGGGGCCACGACGTTAGGACCAGATCGACGTCTGCGGCCACGCCCAGCTGCCCTACCCGTGCCCCCGGAGACCGCACCATGAACTCCCACATCAACGATGACCCTGCCATCCCCGACCCCGAAGAACGCGCCGCACGTAATACCGCTCTCTTCAGAGACAACATCGAAACCGGCTTCTGGGATGACGACGGCCGTCCCGCACCCTGGCCCGACGACATCGACGAGTGGCAACAACCCGCCACCACCAACCCGTGGCACTCCTGCCCGGAGACCAGGTCAATTCCATGAGCCGAACCCAGGCCAATTAGATGAGCGCCCACACCGCGCTGCCCCGGCTGTGTGCTGAGGGCACCACCGTGATCTGGACCAGGGCGCGGCGGGGCTCGGACCTGACACCAGCAGTACGGGAGTGGCTTCGGGATGGCGGCTTCGTGGAGCAGGCATTCCACGCTCCGGACGACGTTCGATTCTCTGTCGTCGTGCTCCGGTTCGAAACTCCGCCGCAGCCCTTGGATCCTGCGGGAAGCCTCTTGACGTTCCTGCACTGACAGCAGCTGGCCTGCCAGCCAACGTGCCCGGTTGAGTTGAAGCGGAATTTGGAGCCGCTACGCCGCCACCAGCGGGAATGGTCCTCGGCACCTGCTCACGGGGCGTCTCAGGCTGCCATCGTTGGTCGCTGGCTGACGACGTTTGACAGTGTCTTGTGCCCCCTGTGTGCCCCACGCTGCCAGGATTGGCCAGACGTACCTCAGCCTCGCCCGGCACTGCTTAGCGGTGTCGCCGAAGTACGGGGTGTTCTGGCCGGGCCCCCGCCTTGGCTACTTCGGTGGCTACTCAGCCCGCTGGGAGTCGTCTGATGAATGAGCAGCCGGGCCAACGCCAGCGTCGATGAGGTGGTTTCATTTGATCATGATGCAGCCCCTACGCCGTGCCGCCTACCGGCTTTACGCGCACCGCCTCCGCACGCAGCTCGGCGGTAAGTCGCTGCCACGGCACGTAGCCATGGCCATGGACGGGAACCGCCGGTGGGCCAGGCAGGCGGGCTTCAATGACCCCGGAGTCGGCCACCGGTACGGCGCAGAGCACATCCACGAGGTACTGGCCTGGTGCGCCGATATGGGCATTCATCACGTCACTCTGTTCGTCGCCTCTGTCGACAACATGCGTAAGCGGGCATCCGAAGAGGTCGAGAACCTGATGCGGATGATCGAGGAGGTCGTCGCGGAGCCGCTCCTCCGTCCGTCCAACCCCTGGCAGCTCCATTTGGCCGGCCGCGCCGACGTCCTACCCGACTCGACACGACACGCACTGAAACTCGCGGAAGACGCCACACGTGAACGCGGTGCCGACTTCCACCTCACGGTCGCCATCGGCTACGACGGCCGCGAGGAGATCGTCAGCGCAGTCCGTTCTCTCCTCGAACAGGAAGCACAGGCGGGCGCCACACTGGAAGACGTCGCGCAGCGGCTAACCGCCGACGATCTCGCGGCGCACCTGTACACCGGCGGTCAGCCCGACCCTGATCTCGTCATCCGTACCAGCGGAGAACGCCGCATGTCCGGGTTCCTGCTCTGGCAGGCCGCCTACTCCGAGCTGTACTTCTGCGACGTGTACTGGCCAGGCTTCCGAAAAATTGACTTCCTCCGCGCCCTGCGCTCCTACTCGGCCCGCAGCCGACGATTCGGAGCGTGACCAGCTCCACATAGCCAGCGATGACCGGCTCGACGCTGTCCACAATTCGCGGCGGCGCAGGCTGCGCAGCTTCGTCGGTCATGTGCCCCGTAGTGATCGACTCATCCGCCCACGGCAGTCGCCCCACGACAGCGTCGAGCGAGATCCGGGCCATGATCGCCGTTAGGTCATCGCCGTTAGGTCAGCGAGGGGCCGCGCCATCACCGGTACCGCGCCGATGGGGCGGCCGCAACTACCAGCGAAAATTATCGCTGAAGAGTTGATCTAGGCGAGAAGCTGCGGCAGGCCGTGCCTACCATGACCTCACATACGGCTGGAGCTGACCGAAGTGATCACGCGCCTCAGGTAAGCCCCACCTGGTGGCTCAGGATGGCGAGGAGCAGACCGGCGAGGACTCCGATGACGAGCATCCAACGCTCACGGCGGATGCTCTGCCGCCTCTCGGCATCAGCTCGCTCGGTGGTCTCCTGGTCTCGTTTCAACATTACGTCGGTGCTGCTGAGCGTCGTTTCGGTCAGCCGCACAAGGCGATCCAGGGTGATTCTGAGGCCCGGGGGCACCCCTTCGGAACGCGCTGCGTCGTTGGTCTCTCGCAGGCTCTTCAGGATGCTGGCGAGCTCCGCTCGCTGGCGGTTCAACTCCGTCGTCTCCCGGTGGAGGTGGTCCCGTTCCGACAGGTGGGGGTCGAGGTTCTCCCGCTCGACCAGGGCGTCAACGGCGGCCCGGAAGGCTCTGCGTCGTGTCGAACGGGCCCAAAACAATACGCCGAAGGACGCAAGCCAACCCACGCCCCACAGCAGCGTAGGCAGGTCGCCGTCCTCGACGGGGAGATACGAATAGTGGTCCGGAAGGATCGTCGTAGCCGTGCTGATCACCCAGCCGTGGAAGGCCACGGACGCGATACTGACCGGCACTGTCGCCAGCACGGCTAGGCGGATCAGCGGTCGGCCGGGCTTGCCGCCCTCCTTCCACCACCAAGGGTGGGTCGGAACGTCCCCGACGCTCAACGCGTCATGTATCCGTACCTGCTCCAGGAGACTTCTGTCCTCACGAACGGAGTGCTCCCGTCCGAGATAGGCGTAGGGCAAGGCCCAGTAGACAACCACCGCCAGCACGCCGGTCACTACCGACGCGGCACGTCCGGAGAGAGTCAGACTCGCCAGCAACAGCAGAATGAGCGAGCAGAATTCGGCTAGGAACGCCACAGCGAGAGGGTCGGTCCAGGAGTCCACGATGACCCGTCCCCGCTCGTCGCGTCGGGTCCTCGATGGGGAGCGGTGATCGTCCGGTGACCACATAACAGACAGCATGTAACACCCGGTCGACCCTCGAGAGAGGTGGCTCTGGCCGAGTTCGGGGGACATGTGCGGGTTGTCCGAGCCGTCCCCGCCGAGGTTGGGCACGCGCAGACCCTCGGGACGGTCGGCCCGTCCGTCGCAGGAGCGACACCGCACGCACGTGCGCCCCCGGGTGCAACGTCAGACCGATGAACTTCTACGGCCCGGCACCAGGTTCCCACCCCGGTGGGGAGTACGTGTACCTAGGGAGAGCTGGGTACGCTCGCCCGTCCATCGTTTGCCAGCGATGTAGAGGATGGTTCGTATGCGAAGGACACTGATGGTGATGACGGCCGTGATCCTGGGGCTGGTGTCGGCGAACGGGCCGGCGGCGGCGCAGCAGCGGCCACGGGGGATCCCTGACCGGGTCATGTTGCAACCGGACGATCTCGGCGGAACCGTGCCGGGGCCGGTGGAGGACGGGCTGGTGTCGTCGCTGCTACCCCAGCCGTGCGCGGACACGCCGGTGCCGCAGCCGGTCGTGAACCGCACGCAGGCAGCCGATCTCGGTACCCGATTTCGGATCTACGAGAACGTCGCCCGGTACCGCGGCGATGGGGCACACGCGTACATCACCGAACTGAAGGCGCAGCTCGCCCGGTGCGGGGCGGGCGGCGACGAGGAGGGCTTCGACCCGGTCGCCGAGGACCACCTCGGGCCGGACACGGTGCTGTTCCTCGGCACCTACGACGAGGGCGACCGCTACGTCGGCTATGTCGCCACCGCGGTCGGCCATTACGTGGTGGTGGTCATGATGTCGGACTCGTACTTGGGGGCGGCCGACCTGACCACGTTGAACGGGCTGGCCAGTGCCGCGATGAGCCGAGCGGCGGCGTGACGCGGGGAGGCCGGCCATCTTGAGGGGGCCGGCCTGCCCGGCCACGGGCAGCGTGACCGGGCAATGCAGGTGCCCAGACTCGCGAAGCTGCTGTGTGGCATCGCCCCATAGGTCGGTGAGGCCAGTCGATGGGTGACCGCAGGACTGAGTCGGCGGCTTGGTTCGGCGCCACGCCGGCTCCGGCATCCTGTCATCGACTACACGCGGACGCCGCCCAACCGCCTCGATGGGGTGCCAGCGCTGACGCCTTCGGGTTCGCCGAAGAGGTCACCGTTAAGGAAGCCCTGCTCAGAGGTTCGCCAGTGGGATCTGGGTCTCAGCTCGCGGGATCCGTACCGACGCCACCGCGACGACAGCCAGAGCCGTGCATCGATGCGGGCTGGCCTCGTGATTGGCACCGGCAGGCCCCAGTTCAACAGCCGGCACCAGCCAGTCGGGAGGCTGGAGGCTTGACCTCTTCGGTGTCCACTGGGAGGTCACGCCGCACCGCTCCACCGCATCACCGCAGGTCAAAGCCCTCGCCTCTGTCCGGCGTCGGTGAGCACTTCGGTCGCGGAGACCACTTCGCCAATCTGCACCCAATCTGCTCCCAGGTGCAAGGTCAGGCCAACCAACGGCTCCTTACCGCCTTGACCTGCGCACACTCCCCTATCAGGCGACATAGAGCGTTGTCGACTACGTCGCAGAACCGCTGAGCACTCCGCGGGAACCGGGACGCCGCACCGACGCTGACCTGCGAGAACGTGGAGCCGCAGACAGGGGTGGGTGCAGTTGAACACCGTTCGATGCCGTTGGACGCAGTTCAAGGCCGTTCAGGGCACCCCGCTGCTCCCAACCTGCTCCCCCTAAACCGGGCTCGCGCCGACCGCCGACCGCCGACCGATCGCGAGCTGCCGGCCCAGTGCCTTGGTTGGCACCGGCGCTGCCTCCCGCAGATCTGCGGCTCTACCGCCTCCACGATCGATCCCTTCACCCGATCACCTCGATCGATCCGCCGGCGTCGGCCGGCCGGTCGGCACCGGTCGGCCAGAGCAGCACCATGCCGAGCCCGGTCAGCACCACCGCCAGAATCAGCAGCGACATCACGGTGCGGCGGGCGGCGGCCGGTCATCTGGAGCAGGGCGCTCTCGCCGGCCCTCTGGAGGTGCGGCATCGCACTCAGGCTAGGTGCTCTATCTCCGAACCTGATCAGCACCGTGAATCCGCCGGCCGGCGCCGCCCCTCGGTGGGATTGACGACTTCCCGACACTGTGGGCAGGCGACCGTTCGGGCATTATGGCAAACGATCTGTCTGGAGGCTGAGCAACGGTGGAAATGCTGATTACGATCCGCGCGGCCAACGACGACCCGGCCGACGTGGAGGAGTCCACCGTTCGCCTGCGTCAGGAGCTGCTGGATCTCGACGTCGACGAGGTACGGCCGGTCGGCGCCGGCGAGATTCCGCCGGGCGCCCGGGCCGTCGACGTGGCCGCCGTCGGCGCCCTGTTGGTCGCGTTGCAGCAGTCCGCCGACCTGATCAACAGTGTGGTCGGTCTGATTCGGGCGTGGGCCGGGTCCAGACCGCGTGGCAACGAGGTAGAGATGACGGTCGGCGACCACACCATCCGCCTGACCGCCGCGACCTCCGAGCAGCAGGAACGCCTGGTCGACGAGTTCATCAAGGCTGTCTCGCAGGGCTGAGCGCGTGCAACGCCGACGGCTGGCCCTGATCGTGGCGGTTGATCGTTACGACGATCCGAACCTCGGCCGGCTCGCCGCGCCCTCCGCCGACGCGGAAGCACTGGCCGACGTGCTGAGCGATCCCGGGTTGGGTGGGTTCGAGGTGTCGGTGCTACATAACGCGACCTACGCCGAGACCCGGGAGCGAATCGACGACCTGCTGGCCGAGCGTGGCCGCGACGACCTGGTCCTGCTGCACTTCTCGTGCCACGGGATCAAGGACGCGAACGGTGAGCTGATGCTCGCGGCTTCCAACACGACCAACCGCCGCCTCGCATCAACCGGGATCGAAGCGGCCTGGGTGAGCCGTCAGATGCGCCGCAGCCGGGCCGGCAGCGTGGTCCTGCTGCTGGACTGCTGCTTCGGCGGCGCCTTCGAACGCGGCATGATCGCGCGCACCGCCCGAGTCAGCGCGGTCGACGTCGTCGACCAGTTCCCGATGGGCCACCTAGAGCAGGGCCGGGGCCGCGCCATCATCACCGCGTCGACCGCGACCGAATACGCCTTCGAGGGTGAGCAGCTGGTGGACGGCAGTGCCCCGCGGCCCTCGATCTTCACTAACGCCCTCGTGCACGGCATCCGGACCGGGGAGGCGGACCGGGACCGTGACGGGTTCATCTCGATCGGCGAGATGTACGAGTACGTCTACGACCAGGTGCGGCAGCGCACGGCCGACCAGACACCGTCCAAGTGGGAGTTCGGCGTGCAGGGCGGGTTCTATGTGGCCCGCAGCCGGATGCGACAGCAGGTGCCCTCGGTGCTGAGCCCAGGGCTGCTCGACCTCGTCTCGCACACGGAGCCGGCCGGCCGGATCGGCGCCGTCACCGAACTGACCGACCTGATGGTCGGCCCGGACTCGTCCGTCGCGGCGGAGGCCCGGCGTGTCCTCACCGGTCTCTGCGACGACGGGGTCCCTCGGGTGGCCGCCGCCGCGGCGAGCGCGCTGGCCGAGGCCAAATTAACGGCGGTCCCGGCCGGGGCGGGCACCGCGGCGGACATGACGGCCGGCACGACCCCGGACCTGCAGAAGGTCGTCGAGGACATGAAGCAGTTCGAGCGTGAGTACCGCACCCGGGTCCGTGCCTTCCTTGAACGCGAGTTCCGAGACCTCGACCTGATCGCCCAGCAGCCCGGCAAGCTGGAGGGTGACGGCGCCGAGCTAGTCATGCTCGGCGCCCACCTCGATCAGCACGACCTGCGGTTCAACGAATACCTTGAGCGTCAGCTTACGGTCCTGAACTCGGATCGCTACGAGTGCGGAACCCCGACCCTCTGGGAGAGCGCCGAGGTGACGAACCTGCGCGACCTGATCCGGCGGTACCGCAAGTCCCTCAGCCAGACCCTCCAGGATCTGCGCAGCTCGGGCCCGCACGTCACGCCCGACCTGCCCGAGCGGGGCCGCGGCCGCGCAGCAGCGCAGCAGTACGTCAACGCCTACAGGCACTCGATCAGGCAGTACTTCGAACGGCAGTGGTCCGTCCTATTCGACGAGCCACCACCCGGTCGCTGACCGGGCCGGTCGGCCGGGAGCGTGAGTGCGGCCGGGGCGAACGCCGCGGCGCCCGCACTGAGCCATCAGCATGTTTCGGACGAGCCGCAGCCGCAGCCGCGCCGGGCTCAGGGACAGCGTAAGCAGCACGAGCGCCCGCCGGATCGTCGAGCCGTAGGCGTCGGCCGGGGCCGCCGACGGGCGGGTGTTCACCTCGTGGAACAGGATCACCGAGAGCATGGCGGTGCCGATCGCGGCCAACATCTGCTGGATGATGCTGATGCTGGTCGACGCGCGGTCGATGGCCGGTGTGGACAGTGTCTCAGAGCGCTGTCGACATGTTGAACATGCCGACAGCGGCGGAGCATCTGCGCGAAGCCGGATGGCGACTCGCTGCGGTCACCGCAGAGGAGATGCTCTTCCGGCATGCCGCCGTGTAGCACGCCCTCGGCGACCACGACGCCGCCGGACGGTCGGTCAGTCTCGCCCGGTCGTTGGCGCTCGACAAGGCCGCGACAATGGATGACTCCCCCGGGTAGAGGGTGGAGATCGCGCGCATGACCACGCTGGCGGCGGCCCGGTCGTCGCCGCTGACGATCGTGGTGGCCCAGGATCGGGCCCGCTCCCGGATGACGGCGCGCAACGGGTCGATGGCGTCGTGACCGTCGACCAGGATTTTGAGAGGGTCGATCCGTGCAGCCTGGCATCGCCGTCCGGCCAGTCGACGTCGTTGGTCAGCAGGGCGAGCAGGCCGTCGGCATCCCGCCGGTTGTAGGCGTCGTACATGCGCCGCACCAGCTCCGGCGGCGTGGTCATGAGAGCCCGGTCAGGATGTCGGCGACGGCCTGCGGGTCGGACAGGAACGGATGGTGGCCCGTAGGCAGTTCGACGACCTTGCCGGCGCGGCGGGAGAACTCGCGCTGCCCCGATGCTGGAGTGCCGCGATCGTCGGCGCACACCACATACGTTGTCGGCAGGTCGCGCCACGCCACCTGCCGCACGGGCTGCTGGGTGACGGCAATCGTCTGCCGGATCAGGCGAGCCGCACCCTCGCGGACGATGTCCGGCGGGCAGCCCTGCATGAAGATCTCGGCGAACAACTGCGGTACCGCGCCGAACGTGCCGCCCTCAAGGTCGAAGTCGAGAAACGGCGGCGGTTCCGGAGCGCCGAAGGTCGACAGCGACTCGCCCGGCTCGGGCAGATAGCTCGACACAAAGACCATGTGCCGCACCGATGCGACGCCCACCGCGGCCTCGGCCGCGACGATCCCGCCATAGCTGTGTCCCACGACCACCGTCGGCTCATCGCCCGCAGCCAGCACCGCCCGCACCGCCGCGACGTCCTCCGGCAGGCCGGGACCGTTCGAACCGGCGGGCCGGTCGCCCTCACCGCAGCTCGGCAACGCCGGCGCGACACTGCTGATGCCCCGCTCGCGCAGTGCTTCGGCGGTCGGGTGCCACCACCAAGCGCCGTCCCGGACACACGCACCGTGCACGAATACCACTCGCATCTCTGCCTCCTTCTCCGGCTGAGTTCAACGTTAGACGTACCGCCAGTTACGTGAAAAAGTGTGGCGGTGGGACGTCACAAACAACCCGAGATCCGCGACCGTATCCTCGACGCCTGCGTCGGTCACGCGCTCGCCCACGGCCTGCCCGACCGTCTCGAACCGTTGGTGAAGGCGACGGGCTGCTCGACCCGCATGCTGATCTACCACTTCGGGACGCGCGACGCGCTGCTGCGCGAGACCCTGCGCCGGGCGCGGCAGCTTCAGCACGAGTTCTACGGCGACCTGTTGTCCCCCAAGCCGGGCGAGCCTTACCTGAGCACGCTGCGGCGCACGTGGCAGGCCATGACCGGCCCCGAGAGCCGCCCCTACCTCAGCATGTTCGGCAAGCTCCGCCAGGACGCTGAACAGCAGTTGTGGCCGAATTTCCGGCGCGAGGCCACCACCGACTGGCTCCAGCCCCTCGAGGACGGCATGCGTACCGTCGGCCGCCCCGAACTCGCCACCCTAGTGCTGGCCGTCATCCGCGGCCTCATCATGGACGTCGAGGCCACCGGCGACACGCCACGAGCCGATCGCGCCTTCGACGATTTCCTAGACGCGCTCGCCCTCCTGACGACCGCCGGCAAGGGCGACATACGCGGACGACTGAATCGCTCACACTCGGTCTAACTGCTCCTAACACGATCTCGGTTTGGTCCAGTTGATCAATCTGCGCCAGCAGATCAGAACGCAGGCGAGGCTGACGAGGCTGTCGTGGATGTCAAGACGGCGTTCCCAGCGCACGGCGAGGCGGCGGAACTGGTGTAGCAGGGCGAAGGTCTGTTCGACGACGTAGCGCAGCTTGCCCAGGCCCTTGATGCCCGGCGTCTTGGGCTTGGGGATGATCGGTTCGGTGCCGCGTTCGCGGCAGGCCTGACGGAAGGCTTGGTGCTGTAACCCTTGTCGGCCAGCAGGACGTCGAAGCGGTGCCGTGGCCGGCCCGGGCGACCGGCGATCGGCGGGTAGCAGTCGAGCAGGTCGATGACAGCACCTACGAGACCGGCGAGCTGGACGGCCCTCGGATTCGACGGCTTCGCGCAACGGCTCAAAGCGCGTCGGGTACATCCGCTCATCGACTACTTATCTACTGGTGCTACGACCGCAGCCCGGCCAGGCTTGGTCGAGGTGACCGGCGGGGTGGCTCTCTCATCGGCTGCCCACCGCGATTTGGTGTGGCTCTCACATGGCATGCCTCCTGCCGGT